>JBOHSV010000079.1:0-4645 GCA_050921735.1 Gemmatimonadales bacterium
GTGTCGCGCGGCGACAGCGCGCCGAGCGGCCGCGGACCGAACGCCGCCGCGAGCGCGTGAACGTCCGGCGCCGGTACCCGCTCGACGATCCTCCCCAGGTTGTCAGCCCGGAGGATGCGGCCCTCCCGGTCCACCCGTGCGGTGATCGCCGGAAGGCCTTCGAGCTGCACGATCACCGTGTCGCCGGCGGCGCGGGTGAAGCTGGCGAGCGACACCGCGTCCGCGCCGGGCTCGAGGAGCGAAAGGACCAGCGAGTCCCTCCTCCCGGCGCGGCGCAGCGCCAGCTCATAGAAGGCGTAGGAGTTCGGGAGGTCCGGCAGGGTGCCGGCGGGCACGGCGAAGGTCCGGGTGACGGTGCTGTCGCCGCGGGTGACCACCTCGGTGGCGCCGTCGCGCGCAAAGGTGATGACCCGGTGGCTGACCACGGTCCCTTCGCGGCGCACGGTCTGCTCGAACCGGCGTACCGAGCCGTCGGGCGCCAGCTCGGCCGACCACTCGCGCAGGGTGGTCCGCGGCACGCGCGTGAGGTGAACGCCCGCGAGCCGTCCGGGCGCGCGGGTGAACCGCTCGATTTCGGTGGTGTCGGTCCCGAGGCGCCACAGGAACCCGGCGCTCTCGGGGGCATCCTGGGCGGCGAGCGCCCCGCCGCCGAGCAGCACCGCGGCGGCGATCAGATGACGTGCGGACATCGCGGCTCCTCCGGTGTTGGTGCGCTCAGGTCACGCGAATCGAGCGCACGCCGTCGTTCTGGGCAATCCGGGTCACGACCTCCAAGCCTTGCGTGACCTGGCCGAACACGGTGTGCACGCCGTCCAGGTGCTGCTGGGGCGAATGGCAGATGAAGAACTGGCTGCCGCCCGTATCCCGGCCGGCGTGGGCCATCGACAGCGTGCCCGCCACGTGTTTGTGGACGTTATGGGCGGTCTCGCACTGGATGGTGTAGCCGGGCCCGCCGGTCCCCACGCGACCCTGGCCCGTTCTCGAGTAGGGGTCGCCGCCCTGGATCATGAAGTTGGGAATGACGCGATGGAATTTCGTGCCGTCGTAGAACCCGGCGTTCGCGAGCTTCTCGAAGTTCGCGACGGTATTGGGGGCCTCGTCGGCGAACAGCTCCGCCTCGATGGCGCCCTTCGCGGTGTCGAACACGGCCGTCTTTTTTTTCATCTTCATCAGGGTCTCCCGAAAAGGAGCGCCCGCAACGCGTCGGGCGTCGTGACCGGCAGTGCGCAGGTGGTTCCCACGCAGACCGTGGCGCTCGGCGTCTCGGCCGGCCGCCGCACCACCACCCGGCGCGGGCGGTACGCCTGCAGGGCGAGGAGGTGCATGGCGCACGCGGGGCCGTCGCCGGGAGGCCCGGCGACTTCGATGCGCGTCACGGGGTTCACGGTCCAGTCCACGGCGCGCAACAGCGTCGCGCCGTACAGCCCGAGCTCGGACGCCGTGCCGGCGAACGCCGTGAGCTGACGGTCGAGCGCGCCCCGCCAGCGGGCGTCGCTCGAGAGCGCCCACAACCGCGCCATGACGAGTGCCGCGACGGCGTTTGGCGCCGGGGTGGGCGCATCCTGCGCCGGCTTGGCCCGCTGGGCCAGGTAGGCAGGGGCCGCGTCGCGGCGCGCGGTGTCGTACCAGCCGCCCGCGGCGTCGTCGCCGTGCTCCCGCGCGCAATAGTCCATCACGCTCGTGGCGCGCTCCAGCCACCGGGTCTCGCCCGTCGCTTCGTAGGCGTCGAGGAACGCGGCGGCGGCCTGCACGTTGTCGTCGAGCAGTCCCCGCGGCTCCGGCCGCCCGATGATGTGACTCATCCCGCCCGCCGCATCCCACGCCCGGGACCAGATGTTCTCGAGTACGCGGAGCGCGATCGCATTGCAGTCGGGCCGGTCGAGCGCGGCGCCCGCCTGGAGGAACGCCCCGGCCATCATCGCGTTCCAGTTGACGTACGCCGTCATATCCACGAACGGCGCGGGCCGGCGGTCCCGCGCGGCCTTGAGCTTGGTGAGAGCCGAACGGAGGACGGCGCGTTCCTCGTCCGTCGCCGGAAGGCGGCGATACCACAGCACGTTCTTCCTTGGGTTATGGTGCATCTCGCCCTGCTCCGACACGTCGAGTATGTCACGGGCAACGGGCAACGCCGCCTCATCGGGCAACGCCTCTTGCAGTTCGTCCGGCGTCCACGTCCAGTAGTCGCCGTCGTCGCCGGGCGCCACGTCGGCGTCCTGCGACGCGCCGAAGGTCCCGCGCCCCGGGTCCGCCAGCACTCCCAGGACCCAGTCGACGATTCCGATCGCGACCTCCCGGAGGCGTGGGGCGTCGAACGCGGCCCCGGCGTTGAGGTAGGCCCGCAGCAGCTCGGAGTTGTCGTAGCTCATCTTCTCGAAGTGCGGCACGATCCAGCGCTCGTCGACCGCGTAGCGGTGGAACCCGCCGCCCACGTGGTCCCGCACACCGCCGCGCGCCATGCCGCCGAGCGTTTTCTCGACCACCTCCCGCAGCCAGTCGGCCTTGGTGTCGTACCACCGGGCGAGCAGGAAGTCGCAGGCGCCCGGGTGCGGGAACTTCGGCGCGCTGCCGAAGCCGCCGTAGCGGATGTCGCACAAGCGGACGATCTGATCGGCCGCCCGCTCCAGCAGCGCGCCGTCGGGCGCCCCGGCCTGCGCCTCGTCGAGCGACTTGCCGACGTGCTCGCGGATGGTGCGCGCGCTCTGCGCGACCTTGTCGCGCTCCTCGCGATACAGCCGCGCCACGTGCCGCAGGATCGTGGGAAAGCCCGGCCGGCCGTACCGGTTCCCCTCGGGCGGGAAGTACGTCCCGCCGAAGAACACCTCGCCCTCCGGGGTCAGGAACGCCGTGAGCGGCCAGCCGCCCTGGCCGGTGAGCGCCTGGACGGCGCGCTGGTAGCGGGCGTCCACGTCGGGGCGCTCGTCGCGGTCCACCTTGACGCAGACGAACTCGCCGTTGAGCACCTCGGCGGTGGCCGGATCGTCGTACGATTCGCCGTCCATCACGTGACACCAGTGGCACCACGCGGCCCCGATGTCGAGCAGCATCGGCTTGTCCTCCGCCCGGGCCCTGGCGAACGCCGCGTCGCCCCACGGCCACCAGTGGACGGGTTGGTGGGCGGCGGACTGGAGGTAGGGGGAGGACTCGCCGGCAAGCGCGTTGGGCATCGAAGGGAATCTAGCCTGTGACGGTCTCCAGATAGCGGGCCGCCGTCCGCGTGAGCAGCTCGGTGCCGATCACCAACGCGTCTTCGTCGATGTCGAATCCGGGGCTGTGGTGCGGCGCACCGGCCCGGCCGCGGGGCGCCGAGCCCACGAAGGCGAACGCCCCCGGGACGGCGGCCAGGAAGAACGCCATGTCTTCGCCGCCCAGCGTCCGGACGCCCGGCAACACGGCGTCGGGGCCGACGATCTCGGCCGCGACCCCGCGCATCAGCTCGGTCATGGCGGGGTCGTTTACCACCGGCCCGCTGAGCGGGGCGTAGCGCACCTCCGCCTGCGCGCCGAACGCGCGCGCGACGTGCTCGACCGCGCGGCGCACGAGCGCCGGCGCCTCCTCGTGAAACCGCCCGGGGAAGCTGCGCACGGTGCCGCACAGCCCGGCGCGGTCCGGAATCACGTTGAACGCCTCGCCCGCGCGTACCGCCGTCACGGACACCACGGCCTCCTCGGCGGGATCGCGGGCGCGACTGACCGGCGTCTGGAGCGCGGTCACGACGTGCGCCGCCACCACCACGGGGTCGACGGCCTGATGCGGGGCGGCGGCGTGCCCGCCGCGGCCGTGAATCGTGACGTCGAAGCGGTCCACCGCGGCCATGACGGGGCCGGCCATGAGCCCGATGGTGCCCACGGGGATCTCGTTCCACACGGCGTAGCCCAGCCGCTCGAGCCGGGCCGCGACGAGCGCGGCCGTACGGGTCTCCTCGAAGCCGAGCTCGGGGTGCGCGTGGAGGTCGCGGCGGGTGGCGACGAGCTCGTCCCGGGCGACGGGCGGGAGCGGGGTCACACGCGCGCGCTGGGGCACAGGTCGCTCACCAGGCAGGCCCCGCACTCCGGCCGCCGCGCGATGCAGACGCGCCGGCCGTGGAGAATCATCAGGTGCCCGAAGTCGGTCCACCGTGGCCGCGGAATCAGGGACATCAGGTCGCGCTCGATCTTCTCGGGTGTGTCCCGGCGCGTGAGCGTGAGCAGGCGGCTGAGGCGGTGCACGTGCGTGTCGACGACCACGCCTTCGTTCTTCCCGAACCAGGTGCCCAGGATCACGTTGGCCGTCTTGCGGCCCACGCCCGGCAGCGCGGTGAGGGCCTCCATCGTGTCCGGCACCTCCCCGCCGTGGCGGTCCACCAGCGCCTGGGCCATCCCGAGGATCGATTTCGTCTTGTTGCGGAAGAAGCCGGTGGACTGGATCTCGCGCTCGAGCACGCGGGAGTCGGCGGCGGCGTAGTCCCGGGCCGTATGGTATTTCGCGAACAGCGTGGGGGTCACCAGGTTGACCCGCGCGTCGGTGCATTGGGCGGAGAGAATCGTGGCGACCACGAGCTCCAGCGCGCTCCCGTGATGGAGCGCGCACCTGGCGTCGGGGTAGGCGCGGGTCAGCCGCGCGACGATCTGGCGCGCGCGGACCTTCCGGTCCGCCAGCGACTCGGCGC
>JBOHSV010000080.1:0-12344 GCA_050921735.1 Gemmatimonadales bacterium
GGAAACAGGCCGAGGGTGGGCCTCGCGGCATCGAGGCCGAGGGCGCGGCGCGCCGCCTCGCGCGGGGGCGGCGGAGCGCGGTCGCGCAGCGGGTGGCCCACGAACGTGGCCGGGACGCCCCGCTCGCGGAAGAACTGCTCCTCGAACGGCAGGATGACGGCCAGGCGGCGCACCGCGCCCACGAGCTTCCGCACGCGCCCGGCCCCCCAGGCCCACATCTGAGGGGCGATGTAGTACAGCACCGGCACCCCGGCCGCGGTGGCGGCCGCCGCCGCCCGCAAGTGGTAGCCCGGATAGTCCACGAGAATCGCCAGGTCGTATCGGCCGGCGCGAAACCGCTGGCGCACCCGCCCCAGGAGGCGGAAGTGCGCGGGGATCTTGCCGATGGCTTCCACGAACCCCACGACCGAGAACGACTCCATGCGGTCGAGCACCGTGGCGCCGGCCCGCTCCACGAGCGGCCCACCGAACGCCTCGATCGCGGGATCGGGCATGCGGCGTCGCAAGGCGGACACGACGGGCGCGGCGTGGGCGTCTCCGGAGGGTTCGCCCGCGGAGACGTAGATGCGGGGGCTGGCGCTCACGGCCGCGCGGCGGCCAGCGGGGAGGCCTGAACGGCCTCGGCGACCCGGAAGGCCAGGCGCAGCGCCTGCGCGCCCGCGGCGCCCGTCACGGCCACCTCGCCCTCCCCCCGCACCGCGCGCACGAAGCTCTCCAGCTCGAGCCGCAGCGGCTCCGCCTCGGGAGCGGTGAGGCGGACGTGCTCGACGATGTCCTCCATCCGCTGTGCGCCCAGCCCGCGCCACCCCTCCCGCAGGCGGTAGAAGTGCCCCTCGCCCTGCGCCAGGTCGAGCGAGAAGTAGCCGGAGGGTTGAAACACGCGCAGCTTGCGGGTCCGCTCACGCGAAATACGGCTCGCGGTGATGAGCGCGACGGCGCCGTTGACGAACTCCACCCGCGCGTTGGCGATGTCCACGTGCGGCGTGAGCACCGGCACGCCGATCGCGCGCACGTCCCCGACCTCGGCCCCGACCAGCTCCAGGACCAGATCGAGATCGTGGATCATGAGGTCCAGGATGACCGCGACGTCCGTGCCGCGCGGCTGGAACGGCGCCAGCCGCTCGGTCTGGAGAAAGCGCGGCTCCTCGAGGTACGGCAGCGCGGCCCGCACCGCTCGATTGAACCGCTCCACGTGCCCCACCTGGAGCACCACGCCGGCCCGCGCGGCGGCGTGAACCAGCTGCTCCGCGCCGGCCACCGCGTTTGCCAGCGGTTTCTCGACCAGCGCGTGAATCCCGCGCCCCAGGACGGCCTGCCCCACCTCGGCGTGGGCCGGGGTGGGCACCACGACCGTAGCCGCCTCGACCCGGTCGAGCAGAGCGTCCAGCGAAGGGAAGGCCGTGACCTCCAGGTCGCGCGACACCTGAGCCGCGCGCGCCGGATCCTTGTCGTAGATCCCGACCAGCTCCGCGCCGGCCACCTGGCGCAGCAGGCGCGTGTGGTGGAAGCCCAAGGCCCCGGTGCCGATGACCCCGATCCGCACGTCCCGCCCGGCCCCGGCGCCCCGACCCCCGCTCATACCAGCACCCCCCGCTGCGACTGCTCGATGAACCGCAGGAAGGTCTCCACTTCGCCGAGCGCGGGCAGCTCGGCCCGGGCGCGCGCGATCCCCTGGCTGACGGTGAGGTCCGAGTTGAACAGCAACCGGTACGCGCGCTTCAGCGCCAGCTTGACCTCGGGCGCAAACCCGGCCCGCTGCAGCCCCACGGAGTTGAGGCCGTACAGGTGCACCGGGTTGCCCACGGCCTTGGTGTAGGGGGGAACGTCCTGATTCACGCGCGAGCCGCCACCCACGAACGCGTACGTCCCGATTCGCACGAACTGATGGATGGGCACGAGCCCGCTCACGATGGCGCGCGCGTCCACCGAGACGTGCCCGGCCATCTGGATGCCGTTCGCGAGGATCACGTCGTCGCCGATGACGCAGTCGTGCGCGATGTGCACGTACGTCATGATGAAACAGCGTCGGCCCACCACCGTCCGGCCCGTCGCCGGGCTGCCGCGGTTGATCGTGCAGTACTCGCGGATGATCGTGTCGTCGCCGATCTCGACCCAGGTCTCCTCGCCCTTGTACTTGAGGTCCTGGGGGTCGCCGCCCACGATACTCCCCGCGCCCACGCGCACGCCGCTGCCCAGGCGGACGTTGCGCTCCAGGACCGCGTGCGGCCCGATCGTGCAGCGGTCTCCGGCGGTCGCGTGGGGGCCGACGACGGCGTAGGGGCCGACGGTGACGTCCTTGCCCAGCGCGGCCGTGGGATCGACCAGCGCCGTCCGGTGGATCACCGGTCCACCACCATCGCCATCATCTCGGCCTCGGCCACCACCTGGCCGTCCACGTACCCCGTCCCTTTCATGCGGCAGGTCTTGCCCCGGAACTGCACCATCTCGAGCTCGAAGCGGATTTGGTCGCCCGGCAGCACGGGACGCCGGAATTTCACGTTGTCCAGCGACATGAAGTAGACGACCTTGTTCTCGACGTCCTGCCCCTCGAAGCGGCTCATCAGCAGCATGCCGCCGACCTGCGCCATCGCTTCGATGATGAGCACGCCGGGCATGATCGGGTGCCCCGGAAAGTGGCCCTGGAAGAACGGCTCGTTGATCGTGACGTTCTTGATCCCGACGATGCGCCGGTCGCCCTCGATCTCGATGATCCGGTCGACCAGCAGAAACGGGTAGCGGTGCGGCAGCACGTCCATGATGCGACCGATGTCCATCTTCGGCGGGCCGCCCGGCCGCCCCGTCCGCGCCAGCGCCCGCGCCACGGCGACGTTGCCCACGTGACTGGGCCGCGTGGCCACGATGTGGGCGCGGATCCGCGCCCCCGTCAGGGCCAGGTCTCCCACGATGTCCGCCGTCTTGTGCCGCAGAAACTCGTCGGGCCAGCGCAGCTGGCCGCCGTTCACGACGCCGCGCTCGTCGAGCACGATGGCGTTGCTCTCGGTCGCCCCCTGGATCAGCCCCTTGGCCCGCAGCGCCTCGATCTCGCTGGTGAACCCGAACGTCCGGGCCGGCGCCAGCTCGCGCGCGAAGGTCTCCGGCGTCACGTCGAACGTGCCGGCCTGCCGGCCGATCAGGGGATGGGCCCATTCGATGGTGACCGTGAGCCGCAGCGCCGGCGCCGGGGCCACGACGTACGTGGCGTCGCCCTCGGTGACCG
Source organism: Gemmatimonadales bacterium (assembly GCA_050921735.1). Classification (GTDB taxonomy): domain Bacteria; phylum Gemmatimonadota; class Gemmatimonadetes; order Gemmatimonadales; family GWC2-71-9; genus DATLXT01. The sequence continues at coordinate 3,218 of JBOHSV010000080.1, forward strand.
TGAACGGCGCCGGCACCGTGAGCACCGCCGCCTCGCCGCCCACCGGAACCGGCTCCGCCTTCGCCAGCGCGTCAAAATACGGCTGGACGCTGCCGTCCAGGATCGGCGGCTCGGGACCCGTCAGGTCGACCGTGAGGTCGTCGATCTCGAGCGCCGCCACCGCCGCGAGCAGGTGCTCCACCGTATGGATCGTCCGGTCCCCGTGGCCAATGGCGGTGCGCCGCTCCAGCGCTTCGACCTCGGTCAGCCGGGCGGGAACCACGGGTTTGCCGGTCAGGTCCGCCCGCCGGAACACCACCCCCTGCCCCGCCGGAGCGGGCAGGAACGTCGCCTGCGTGCCGGCCCCGGTGTGCAGGCCTGTCCCGGACACCGACGCCGGCTTGCGGATCGACCGTCTAGCCGTCGTGTTTGGGCTCATCGCTCCGTCGCACCAGGGCTTCCAGTTGGGGGACCAGCCGTGCCAGCCGGTACAGCGCCGCCTGCCCCCGCAGCACCTCGCGGTGGTCGCGCGCGGGGTACCCCGACACGGTGCGGCCGCCGGGGACGTCGCCGATCACCCCGGCCTGGGCACCGATCCGGGCGCCGGGACCGATCGTCAGGTGGTCGATGATCCCCGCCTGACCCGCCACGATCACGTCATCGCCGATCCGCGTGCTGCCGGCGATCCCCACCTGCGCCATGATGAGGCAGCGGGCGCCGATGTGCACGTTGTGCCCCACCTGCACCAGGTTGTCGATCTTCGTGCCGGGGCCGATCACCGTGTCGTCCACGCTGCCCCGGTCGACCGTCGAGTTGGCGCCGATCTCGACGTCGTCGCCGATCATCGCGCGCCCGACGTGCGGGATCTTGCGGTGCTCGCGGGCGCCGCGCGGCGTCAGGTAGCCGAATCCGTCGCTCCCGATCACGACGCCCGCGTGCAGGATCACCCGGTGGCCGATCACCGCACCGGCGTAGCACACCACGCGCGGGTACAACCGGACGTCGTCGCCCAGCACCACCCCGTCCTCGAGCACGCACCCCGCGCCGATCCGGGCGTTCTTCCCGATCCGCACGGCTTCGCCGATGGCGGCGTGCGGCCCGATGGCCACGGGCTCCTCCCAGCGCGCGCCGCGCCCGATGGTGGCCGTCGGATGGACGCCCGCCACCCACACCCGCTGGGGATAGAGCAGCGGCACGACGGCGAGCAGGGCGGCCTGCGGATCCTCGACCACCACGCGCGCCGTGGCGCCGCCCTCGGCCGTCTCGAACTCCGGGGAGACGAGCACGACCGAGGCTCTAGTGCGTTGAAAATACGGGAGATAGCGTGCTGCGGCAAGAAACGACAGGTCATCGGGCCCGGCGCGCTCGAGCGGCGCCACGCCCGTCACCGCCGCCTCGTCCGACCCCACCACCCGCCCGCCCGTGAGAGCGGCGAGCTCCCGTGCGGACATCCGCCGCCCGCCGCCGGCCGCGCTCACGGGCCGGGCCCCTCAGGGGGCCTGGCGCAGCCGCTCGAGCACCTTGGCGGTGAGGTTCAGCCCGGGATCGGCGGCGACAATCCCGGAGTTCGGCGCGTCGGCGTCGAAGATGAAGGCGTAATTGCCCTCGGCCCGCAACCCCTGGATGACCTGGTTCACCCGCGTCTGAATGGGCTGCAGCAGTGCCCGCTCGCGTTCGCGAGCCTGCTGCTCCAGCTCCTGCGCCCGCTGCTGGAATCGCTGTTGCAGACCTTGCAGCTCGCGCTGGCGCGTCTGCCGCGCCGAGGGCGACAGGGCGATGGACTGCTGCTCGAAGACCTGCACGGCCGAATCGAGCTGCTGCTGCAGCTGTTGCAGCGTATCCTGGGACGCCCGCAGCTCCCTGGCGAAGGTGGACTCTGCCGCCGCGTATCCCGGGGTCTGCCGCAAGATCTCTTGCGAGCTGACCCAGGCGAGGCGGGCGGGCGCCTGGGGCGTCCCCTGGGCCGCGACCGCCGGCGTCCCGGCCAGGGCCCCCACCGCGAGCGCCACGAACGATACCCCCACGCGCGTCATACGCTCTCCCTGTAAACAGTCGAAGGTCAGGCGGCGATCAGAAGAAGTTGCCGAGTTTGAAGTGCAGCTTCCAGCCCGGGTCGGGGCGTCCGTTTCGCGTCCGGTCGAAGCCGTAGGCGTAGTCGATGCCGATGGGGCCGAGCGGCGAGATCAGGGCCACGCCGACGCCCGCGCCGCGGAACAGCCGGGTGGGATTGTACTCGGCCGCGCGGGCCCAGAGGTTGCCCGCATCCACGAAGGCGCTGACGTAGAACATCTGCGACAGCCGCGCTCCCACCTCGCCCGTCATGGCGAAGAACGCCTGCCCGAACGAATTCGCGCCCGTCGCCTGGCCGCTGGACGCGCCCTCGTCGAAGCCCTGGGGCGTGATCGAGAACTCGTCGTACCCGCGCAGCGGGATGCCGAACTGCGTCCCGCCCATGAAGAACAGCTGCTCGAAGAACGGCGAATTGCCGAACACGAACCCGGAGCGGGTGGAGAGGCCGAGCACGAAGCGCACGCCGCCGCCGGGCTGGCCGCCCAGCTGGCCGAGGGGAGCATACCAGCGGCCCTCGAGGTCCAGGCGCTGGAAGTTGCCCCGACCCCCGAGCACACCGCCGCTCTGCGACACCCCCACCTGCACCAGGGAGCCGGCCGTGGCGAACGGGAGATCGATGCGCGTGTCGCGCAGCAGGGAGACGCCGAGTGTGGAGCGCACGCAGTCGCTGCACCCGAAGCGGGTGCGGAAGTCCTGGTTCGAGGCCGAGCCCGAGAAGGTCTGCTGGTCGATGCCGTAGGACACGAACAGCCGGGTGTAGCGGTCGTTGAACGCCGGGAAGCCGAACTGGAGGGTCATGCCGCGCCGCCGCAGGCGCCCCAGGTCGCCGATGCGATAGCGCAGGCGGGTATTGTGCACGCCGATCGTCCCGGAGATGCGGGACTCGCGGATCGCGGGGTCGGTGAACGAGAGGTCGAAATCGTTGATGTTCTTGCCGAACTGCCACTGGAACCGGCCGCGCTTGCCCTGGCCGAACAGGTTCGGCTCGTCGAGCCCCAGGAACCCCCCGAGGCCGGTGCCCTGGCCCACGGAGGCCCCGAAGTTGATGTTGCCGGTCCGCTTCTCGGACACCTGGAACACCACGTCCACGTCGCCCTCGTCGTTGGCGGGGCGCGTGTCGGGGGGCGGCAGCGGCTGGTTGAAGAAGCCGAGGTTCGAGATGTTCTGATAGGAGCGGATCAGGGCGTCCTGGCGGAACACGTCGCCCGGGAGCAGCACGATGGCCTCACGGATCACCCGCTCGTGGGTGACCTCGTTCCCCACGATCTCGACGCGGTTCACGATCGCCGGCTGGCCCTCCTGAATGGCCCAGCGGAGATCGACGACGGGTCGGCCGTCGGAACCGGTGCGACGGATCACGTCGGCGTTCACCCGCATGTAGATGTAGCCTTCGTTGAAGTAGGCGGTCTGCAGCTCCTGCGTGGCGGCGTTCCAGCGCTCCTGGTTGAAGTACCGGACCGGGTCGCGCCCGAACAGGCCGAGGAACCCCCCGCCCTGGTCCGGCTTGAAGGGGAAGAGGGTCTCGAGCTGCTCGGTGGAGAACCGGCGGTTGCCCACGATCTCGAAGCTGCCCACGCGGTGCGGATCGCCCTCGCTGACGCGCACCAGGAGGGTGGCCTTGCCGGTGGCATCGTCCACGGCCACCGAGTCGCCCAGCACCTGAAAGTCCACGTAGCCGCGCGAGCCGTAGAACTGCGGCAGACGCTCCGTGAGATCGCGTCGCAGCTCCTCGTCGTCGTACTCGCCGGAGCGGAACCAGAAGAATCCCTCGGGCCGTGACTTGATCGCGCCGACCAGCGTTTCGTCGTTGAAGGCGCGGTTCCCCTCGAACGCGACCTGGGCGATCGCGACCCGGCGTCCCTCGTCCACCTCGAACACGACCCGCGCCTGCGTGGAGTCGGCCTCGTAGCTGCGGCGCACGGCGACGCGCGCGAGGGCGTACCCCCGGGCCCGGTACAGCGAGTCGATGCGCGCGCGCGAGCGCTCCAGGGCGGCGGGATCGAGCGGCCGGCCCTCGATGAGCACGACCCGGTCACGCACCGCGCCTTCGCCCACGCGCTCCGCGCCCCGCACGGCCCAGCGGACCAAGAGCGGCCGCTCGCGCACGCGGATCACCAGCACCGTCCGCCCCCCCACGTCGCGCCGCTCGATCGCCACATCGTCGAACTGGCCCGACCCAAAGAGACTCTCGATCGCCTGGGCGATCTCGCGGTACGACAGCGCGCGGCCGCGCTCCAGGCCGGAGGTGAGCAGCACGGTTTCGCGCGCGACCCGCCGGTTCCCCTCGACCGCCAGGGAGTCGGCGACGGGAGCGCCCGCGTCCTGCGCCCCGAGCGGGCGCGGGGCGAGAACGGCGGCGGCAAACAGGACTGGGAGGAAAAGCCGGCGGATCACGCCTTGGAGCCCGAGAACGCGCGGAACGCGAGCCGCTCCTTGTCGGGCGCCACGTCCACCTCGATCTCATCGCCCCGCTGGAACTCCCCGACGAGGATCTTGTCCGACAACGGATCCTCGACGTACTTCTGGATCGCGCGCTTCAGCGGCCGGGCGCCGAAGTGCTCGTCGTACCCGTGGTCCACGAGGAAATCGCTCGCCGCGGGAGTGAGCCGGAGCGACAGCTCTTCGTCCCCGAGCCGCCGCTGCACGTCGCGCACCAGGATCTGCACGATCTGCGCGATGTGCTCCCGCGAGAGCGGGTGGAAGACAATGACGTCGTCCAGGCGGTTCAGGAACTCCGGGTTGAACACCTTGTTGATCTCGTCCCTCACCTTCTCGGCCATGCGCTCGAAGGTCTGGCGGCTGTCGGGCTGCTGGAACCCCAGGGTCTTGCCCTTGACCATGTCCCGCGCACCCACGTTCGAGGTCATGATGACGACGGTGTTCTTGAAGTCGATCATGCGGCCGTAGTTGTCGGTCAGGTGCCCCTCGTCGAGCACCTGGAGCAGGATATTGAACACGTCGGGGTGCGCCTTCTCGATCTCGTCGAGCAGAACCACCGAGTACGGCTTGCGGCGAATCGCCTTGGTGAGCGCGCCCGAGTCTTCGTATCCCACGTAGCCCGGCGGCGCGCCGATGAGCCGGCTCACCGAAAACTTCTCCATGTATTCCGACATGTCGACCCGGATCAGCGCGTTCGCGTCGGCGAACAGGAAGCGCGCCAGCGCGCGGGCGAGCTCGGTCTTCCCCACCCCGGTGGGGCCGGAGAAGATGAACGAGCCGATGGGCCGCTTGGGATCCTTCAGCCCCGCCCGGCTGCGGCGGATGGCCCGCGAGATGACCGCGATGGCCTCCTCCTGCCCCACCACGAATTCGTGGATCGCCTCTTCCATGCGGAGCAGGCGCGTGGTCTCCGCCTCCTGCAGCCGCATGACCGGAATCCCCGTCCAGCGCGACACGATGAACGACACCTCGTCTTCGTTGATCGTCGGCCGGTGCGTCTGGCGTTGGCGTTCCCATTCCTCGTGCTTGCGGCGGATCTCGCCCTGGAGCTCCCGCTCCTGGTCGCGCAGCCCGGCCGCCCGCTCGAAGTTTTGATCGCGGACCGCGTTTTCCTTGTCCTGGCTGATGTGCTCGAGCCGCGCCTTGAGCGCGGCCACCTCGGGCGGCGGCACCTGGGCCGCGAGCCGCGCGCGCGCGCCGGCTTCGTCGATCACGTCGATCGCCTTGTCGGGTAGGAAGCGGTCGGTGATGTAGCGCTCCGAGAGGCGCACCGCCGACTCCAACGCGTCGTCGGGGATCACCACCCGGTGGTGGTCCTCGTACCGCTTCCGCAGGCCCTTGAGGATCTCGATGGTCTCGTCGAGCGTGGGCGGGTCGACGATCACCGTCTGGAACCGCCGCTCGAGCGCCCCGTCCTTCTCGATGTACTTGCGGTACTCGTTCAGCGTCGACGCGCCGACGCACTGCAGCTCGCCGCGCGCCAAGGCGGGTTTGAGCATGTTCGAGGCGTCCACCGCTCCCTCGGCCGCCCCCGCGCCCACCAGCGTGTGCAGCTCGTCGATGAACAGGATGATGTTGCGGTTCTGGGCGATCTCGTTGATCACCGCCTTCAGGCGCTCCTCGAACTGCCCGCGATACTTGGTCCCCGCGATCACGGCCGCCATGTCCAGCGACAGCGCCCGGTGGTCCTTCAGCACGTCGGGGCACTGCCCGCTCGCGATCAGCTGGGCCAGCCCCTCGACGATCGCCGTCTTGCCCACGCCCGGCTCGCCAATCAGCACCGGGTTGTTCTTTTTCCGGCGCGACAGGATCTCCATGACGCGCTCGATTTCCTTCTGCCGCCCGATCGTCGGATCGAGCTGGCCTTCGGCCGCGAGCTGGGTCAGGTCGCGGCAGAAGTGGTCGAGGGCCGGGGTCTTGGATTTCTTCTCGGTCTTGGGCGCCGCCGGCTGCGCCGGTCCGCCGCCCGCGCCCGCCGCCGAGGGCATCTCGCTCCCGAGCAGCCGCAGCGTCTCGGCGCGCGCCTGCTCCAGGTTCACCCCCGCGTCGGTCAGAACCTGCGCGGCGATGCCCTTCTCCTCGCGCAGCAGCCCGAGCAGAAGGTGCTCCGTGCCGACGTAGGAGTGGTTGAGCTCCCGCGCCTCGCTCATCGCGAGCTCCAGCACCTTCTTGGCCCGCGACGTGTAGGGGAGATCGGGACCCGCCGCCGCCTGCGCCTTGCCCTTCTTGACCGTCTCCTCGATCTTCTGCTGGATGTCCTCGAGGTCCACGTTGAGATTGGTCAACACCGCCGCCGCCACGCCCTCCCCTTCGCGGATCAGCCCGAGCAGGATGTGCTCCGTGCCCACGTACTCGTGGTGCAGACGGGCGGCTTCCTCCCGCGCCATCTGCAGCACCTTGCGAACGCGATCCGTGAAGTTGTAGCCGTTCATCGCTTTCTCAACAGGCCTCGGCGTCCAAGAGTTTCCGGACGTAGGTCGCGCGCACCGTCAACTGGGCCGCGTCGCCCGGCGCCCGGCCCTCGAGCGCCGCCAGATGCGCCGGCTGCGTGTGGATCAGCAGCTTGTTGAGCGTATATACACTCAGCCCCGGGATCAGATTCAGCCCCACGCCCAAGCGCACGCCGCTCAACAGGTTCATCGTCTCTTCGAATGTCAGGCTGCGCGCGTAGCGCAGCAACCCGTAGGCCCGCCACACCTTGTCGGCGATGATCGTGGGCGCGTCCCGCACCAGCACGTCGCGGGCCTGGATCTCGTACTCGATCACCTGGCGGACAATCTTGCCCAGATGATCGAGCAAGTCCTCCTCCGACTTCCCCAGTGTCGTCTGATTCGACAGCTGGAAGAAGTTCCCGACGACCTCGCTCCCCTCCCCGTACAGACCCCGAAATGTCAGGCCCACCTGGGAGAGGCCCTGCAGTACCTTCCCGATTTCTTTGGTCAAAACGAGGCCCGGCAAGTGGATAAGCACGCTTGCCCGCAGCCCCGTCCCGGCATTGGTCGGGCAGGAGGTAAGATAGCCAAATTCCGGATGAAACGCGAACGGCAGCAGCCGCCCCAGCTCCGCATCTATCGCTTCCAGCTGGGCATAGGCGTCCTCGAGGGCGAACCCCGACCACATGCCCTGGAGCCGCAGGTGATCCTCCTCGTTCACCATCACTCCGGCTCGACCCTGGACCAGCACCGCCGCGCCGGCCCGAGGCCGGCTCTCGCGATCCAGCCCCGCCAGCTCCTTGCTCACCAGATGCCGCTCGTGCAGCAACTGGCGCTCGGCCCGGTCCAGCAGATCGAGTCGGAAGGTGTGGCCCTCGGCCAGGCGTTCGCTGGCGTGCACCGCCCCTTCCACCCGGCTCAGCACGGCGGCGCGGTCGCTGTCGCTGGCGCGCTGACTGAAGGGGTACCCCTGGAGGTTGCGGGCCAGCCGGATGCGGGTGGAGAGCACGATCTGGCTTTGCGGCCCCGAGGCGTCGAGCCAGTGCAGGCCCCCGTCGGGGAGCAGGGAGAGGTCGATCATTCCAGCACCCGAATGCGGTCGCGCAGCTCCGCGGCCAGCTCGAAGTTCTCCGACTCGACGGCCCGGCGCAGCTGCTCCTTGAGGTCGAGCAGCAGGCGCCGCGGATCCACCTCGTGCTCCCCGGGGGGCGCGTAGCGCTCGCCCGTGTGGTGGCTCGAGCCGTGCAGGCGCCGCAGCAGGTCGCGGAGGTGGAAATCGAACGCCGCGTAGCACTCGGCACAGCCCAGGCGACCCGATTCCCGGAAGTCGCGCAGCGTGGCGCCGCACGCGCGGCAACGCAGACCGTCGGCGGGCGTGGGCAGGACGCTCGTCGTTCCCTTGCCCATCGCGGTAATGAAGCCGCCGAGGGGCGACTTCAGGACGGCGCCGCCGGTCTCGACACCCTTCTGCTGGGCGCACTGCTCGCACAGGTGGAGGGTGACCTTGGAATCGTGCTCCACCTGGGTCAGGTTGATGACCGCTTCGCGCTCCTTGCAGTTATCGCACAGCATCACGGTATCGCATCCACCGAGCCGACCGCGCTGAGGCGTCCGTCCTCGAGCCACAGAATGCGGTCCGCGCGCCCCGCCAGCTGGCGGTTGTGGGTCACGATCACGACCGCGGTCTCGTACTCGCGCGCCAGCCGGAAGAACAGATCCTGGAGCCGCTCGCTGTTGGCGTGATCCAGGTTGCCCGACGGTTCGTCGGCGAGCACGAGGTGCGGGTCGTGCACCAGCGCCCGCGCCACGGCGCAGCGCTGCTGCTCTCCGCCGGACAGCTCCGCCGGCCGGTGCGTCATGCGCCCCGCCAGGCCCACCAGGGAGAGCATCTCCTCCGCCCGCGACCGCGCCGGTCGGGCGGCCAGGCCGCCGATCAGGAGCGGCATCATCACGTTCTCCAGGGCGGAGAATTCGCGCAAGAGATGGTGGAACTGGAAGACGAAGCCCAGCTTCCGGTTCCGCAGCTCGGCCGTGCCGCGGGCGTCCAGGTCGGCATAGCGCGAGCCCTCGAGCCACACGTCGCCCGCCGTGGGCTGGTCGAGCGCGCCCAGCAGCTGCAGCAGCGTGCTCTTCCCCGCCCCCGACGCGCCGACCACGGCCACCACCTCACCGCGCCGCACGTCGAGGTCCACCCCGCGCAGCACCTC
>JBOHSV010000081.1:0-5089 GCA_050921735.1 Gemmatimonadales bacterium
ACTTCGCGCAGCACGGCGGCCGTGTCCGGCCGGTAGGCCACGACGTCATCCCCCTGGCGCAGCAGCACCGCGCCGTCCGGCGCCACGGCGGGCAGGTCCACCTGCCAGCGCGTGGGAAGCGTCCCGACCAGGCGCCGGACGGGGAGGTCGACGATCCAGACCGAGTCGCCGCTCGCGGGCCGCGCCAGCAGCCAGCGGCCCAGCCCGTCGACCCGGATGGTCGCCACCTCGCCGGGGAGGGGAACGCCGTCGCGCTCCTTGTGCTCGAACCGGTCCACCACCGCGAGGCCGGGCCAGCTGCGGCGGGCCACGTAGATGCGGTGTCCCGAAGGGGAGAAGGCGACCGCGCGCGCGTGGTGCGCCAGGCGCACGAACGCGGGGTCGCGCCCGCCCAGCGGATCGAGCAGCGTGACGCCGGAGTCGCCGGCGACGGCCAGCAGGTCGCCCCAGAAGGTCGCCGCCACGTCGCCGGCGAGGGCGACTTCCCGCACGGTGGGCGCCTGGGTCGCGCCGGCGGTGATCACGCGCGTCGACTCCTGGCGCACGACCGCCACGAGCCGCTGGTTGACGGCGCCGAACAAGTCCGTGGGCGGAGCGGCCAGCGGCTGGGGCCAGGCGAACCGCACGCGCCGCGCCACGGAGACGACGCGCTGCTGGTCGTCCACCGCGTACAGGGTGCCGTCGGGGCCCAGCGTGGCCCGGACGGCGCCCGTGGCGACCGTATCCACCCGGCCGCTTTCCAGGTCGAACGACAGGATCTCGCCCTTGGCGCTGCGCAGGTAGAGGAATTCCGATTCGGCATCGAGCCCCACGAGGCGCTCGACCGGGGGCAGTCGGCCGCGCAGGACGTTCGGGGTCTCGACCAGGTCGGGGAGGCGGTACGCGCGCGCCTGGCCGCCCGCCGGCACCAACCGCAGGGCCAGCCCGGGAGCACGGGCCGGCGCGCGGGGGCGCGTGGTAACTACTTGCAGAGATTCTGGTTGCGACGATGAATCGGCGGGCGCCGGGGAGTCACATCCCCACAGCGCCAAGCCGGCGGCCAGGACATGCGCGAAACGGGTTGGCAAGGGCTCTCGCCGTGCAAGATAGGAGCCCGCCCATGCCGATGCAAGTGGTTTCGGCAAACGGAGTTAGAACGTCGGGCCCAGGCTCACCGTCCAGTACGCCTTCTTCCCGGGGCGGTTGAGCGGCTTGGCGTAGTCGAAACGCATGATGAGGAAGCCCAGGACGTTCGCGCGGATCGAAGCGCCGTAGCTCCGCAGCGGCACCCGCACCTCGAACAGGTCGTCCCCGGGCTCCCGGCTGCCCTTGATCACCGAGTGCTCGTCCCAGGCCATCCCCACGTCGTAGAACAGCGCGCCCTCGATGGGTGGCAGGCCGATCCCCAGGAAACCGAGCACGACGTTGCGGGCCAGCGGGAAGCGCAGCTCGGCGTTCACAACCGCGAGCTTCGAGCCGATGAGCTGGTCCACCTCGGCGCATCCGGTGCGGGACAGGAGGCCGACCGCGGCGACGCACTCGCTGCGCCGGAACGAGCCGAACGTGTAGCCGCGCAGCAGCTCGGGCGTGCCGAGGAAGACCGGGAAGAGATCGGCGTCGCGGCCGTAGCGGCCGAAGAAGAACGTCCGCACGGCGAGGGTGAACGGGCGGGCGAAGAAGTACCGGCGGTAGTCGACGAGCCCGGTGTGGAACCGCCAGTCGCCGAACGTGGGCGAGTACTCGACGCGGGCGCGCGAGCCGGCGAAGGGGCCCACGTAGCCGAACAGCGTCTTGTCGTGCACCAGCGCGACCGACGGCTGGACGTAGTTGATGGACGGTTCGGACACCGTGCGGATGCTGGACGTGCCGAGGTAGAGGCCGTTGTCGTCGAACAGATCGGGGATTTCGAGCGTGGCCTGGCCGATGCTCACGACGTTGAGCCCGAGCTCCGCGCGCCGGAAGCGGCTGAACGGGTAATACGCCTGGCCGAACGCCTGCCGGATCACGAAGCGGCGGATCCGGGTCGTCAAGATGTACCCCGAGTCGGTGGGGGCGTCGACCAGAGCCACGCGCTCGGCGGAGCTGGGCGCGTAGAAGTACAGCGGCTGCTGCGACGCCCCGACCGCCCAGCCCAGCCGGCTGCGCTGATTGATGTATGCGCCCAGGACCTCGGCTTCCGAGAGCCGTCCATTGACCGCGCCGGCGAACACCAGGGTGTGATCGCCCAGGATGTCGGACAGCGAGATGGCGGTGCCGCCGAAGAACCCGCGACCGAAGTTGTCGCGCTGGTAGCCGACGGTGGGCCGGGCGATGTAGTCCGCGGTGTAGCGCACGCGATACGGGCGGAAGCTGAAGTCGGCCGTGTCGGGGAGCGCGAGGCGGGCCGAATCGAGCAGCTCGCGCACGGAGACCGGCGCCGCCTGCCCCGGGATCGAATCGTCGGGGGCCGGCGGGGCGGCGGAGGGCCGGAATCCTCCGGCGGTGCGATACACCGAGGCCGTGGCGCGCGCCTCCTGGGCCGGGAGGGGCCCGGGCGGCTCCGAGGACGGCGCGGTGCGCTCGCGCCGCGGGTCGGTCTGGAGCAGCGAGGCGACGATCGGCGGCGTCGCGGGCGGCCGGTACGGCTCGCGCCGCAGGGTCCGCGGGTTGTCCAGCGCGTAGACCTCGTGGCTGCCGTCCTCGTAGTACGCGAACGCCAGCCGGTCCGCCTCCGACGCCCAGGAGAGCACGGGGGAGATGGCCGAGATGCCCGAGGCGCCGGTGAACAGGTCGGTGAGCTGGTACAGCTCGCGGTCCGCGAAGTCGTACAGAAAGACGTTGGAGATGCCGGTGCGGTCCGACACGAACGCGAGCGCCTGGCCGTCGGGCGCCCAGACGGGGTTGATGTTCTTCCCGTCATCCATGTGGGGCAGGAGGTCCACCCGCCCGGTGGCGACGTCGAGCAAGGCGACGCGGAAGTTCCCGAACTTGAGCAGTCGGAAGTCGGTGTCGGGCCCCCGGTCGGTCGTGAAGGCGATGGTCTTCCCATCCGGCGACCACGCCGGCTGGAGCTCGGCGTACGGGTCGTGGGTGAGGCGGTGGAGGTCGGAGCCGTCGCGGTTGACGACGAACAGGTCCGAGAACCCGCCGTCGAAGCCGGTGAACACGAGCTGCCGGCCGTCGGGCGACCAGCTCGGCGTCTGGAGCCCGTCGAGCGGCACCTCGAGGCGGCGCTCCTCGCGGCCGCGGCGGACGTCGAGGATCACCAGGTCATCGCGGTCCCGATGCTTGGCGGCGATGGCGAACGCGCGGCCGTCGGGGGAGAAGCTGCCGGATGAGTTGATGAACCGCAGGCTCTCGTAGTTGCTGGAGAACGTGGATTTCACGAGGCGGCGGCGGACGCGGCCGCTCTCGGCGTCGGCGAGCCACAGGTCGACGAAGTAGCCGTTGCGCTCGCTGAAAAACGCGATCTGGCGGCCGTCGGGGGTGAGCGCGGGCGCCAGGTTGTAGAACCCGTCGGTGCGCCGCTCCGTCAGCACCGGTCGCGCGATCCGCCGGGCGCGGTAGTGGTTCGCGAGCTGGGGCAGATAGGTGGTCTGCACGGCGTCGCGCCAGTCGTCCGAGAGCTGTTCCAGCGTGAGCCCGGTGGCCCGCCGCACGGCGCCGGCGATGCCGCCCGTCGCCGAGGACTGGAGGATTTCGCCGATGACCTCGTCGCCCCAGCGCTCGCCGATGTACGACCAGAGCGCGTGGCCGAACCGGTACGGGAAGATGTAGGGGTTGTAGGTCAGCTCCTCGATGGTCGGGAGATTGCCCTCGAGCGCCGCGTCCCGCAGCCACATGGCCGTGTGGGGATCGATCGGGCCCACGGACAGATACTCGGCCATGCCCTCCATGAACCAGCCGGGGGGATTGACGCTGATCAGGGTCTGCATCCCCCCGCCCGGCCGCCCGCGGCTGTAGACGTCGTACTGGAATTGGTGCACCATCTCGTGCTGCAGCACGTGCTCGAAATCCGCGTACGAGCCCGTGAACGGGAGCACCATGCGGTGCTTGAAGAACTCGGTGACCCCCTGCGTGCCCTCCCCGACTTCGCCGGGGAGCGCGTTGGTCTGCTGGAAGTCGGCGTGCGACGCGTACAGGATGATCGGCTTCTTGCCGCGGAACTCGTGATGCAGGACGCGCGAGAGGCGGGCGTACGCCCGTTCGGCCATGCGGGCCGCGTCGAGCGCGGCGGCGCGCTCGCGCGGGTAGTGGTACACGTCGAAGTGCGCGGTCTGGACGATCTCCCAGTCGAAGGTCCGGTACTGCACCTTGTTCTGGCCGAAGTACTGCGCGCCGAGAGGACCCGCGCCGCCGAGCGCGACCGCCGCCGCCAGCCCGATCCGCCGCATGCGCGTCATCCTTTCGGCTCCGACCCTCCCGCCGCGATCACCGGCGCGTCACCCCACAACTGTTCGAGCTGATAAAACGCACGCAGCTCGGGATGGAACACGTGCACCACGAAGTCCACGTAGTCGAGCAGCACCCACCGCCCCTGGGCCAATCCCTCGACATGATGGGGCGTCACGCCCTGCGGCGCCAGCGCGGTGCTCAGGTGCTCGGCCATGCCCCGGACGTGCGCGTCCGACGTGCCCGACGCGATCACGAAATAGTCGGTGGCGGTCGAGAGGCCGCGCAGGTCGAGCACCACCGCGTCTACCGCCTTGCGGTCCGCCAACGCCTCGGTGACCAGCCGGAGCGCCCGCCGGGCCCCCACGCGCTGGCGTCTGGGCCCGCGCGCCCGGCCGGGCGTCCTTCCGCTCATAGTGCCCGGCTCACGCGTTTGTTCCCGCCGTCAGTCCTCCTCTTTCACGACCACGACCGTGATCTCGGGACGGACGTCCGGGTGCAGCTTGATGCCCACCCGGAACTCCCCCAGCGAGCGGAGCGGCTCGGGCAGGTCCACCCGGCGCTTGTCCACGTGGATGCCCGCCTCCTCGAGCTTGCGCTGGATGTCCCCGGCCGTGACCGACCCGTACAGCTTGTCCTCCTCGCCGACCTTCGCGGGGAACGTGAGCCGCACGTCGGCCAGGCGCCCGGCGTCCTGCGCCGCCGCCTCGCGCTCGGCGGCGCGCTGCTTCGCGATCCG
>JBOHSV010000082.1:0-5962 GCA_050921735.1 Gemmatimonadales bacterium
GCCCAACGCGTTCGCGACCGGCCGCAGCCCCGACCGCGCGGTGGTGTGCGTGACCCAGGGCCTGCTCCGGGTCGTGAACCGGGACGAGCTCGAGGGGGTGCTGGCGCACGAGCTGGCGCACATCAAGAACCGCGACATGCTGATCTCGACGGTGGCGGCCACGATGGCCGGCGCGATCACCTATCTCGCCTACATCGCGCTGTTCTTCGGCGGACGTGAAAACCGCAACCCGTGGGCCGCGCTGGCGCTGCTCATCGTCGGGCCGATCGCGGCGGCGATGATCCAGATGGCCATCTCGCGCCAACGGGAGTTCGAGGCCGACCGCGTGGGCGCGGAGATCTCGGGCAAGCCGCTGGCGCTGGCGGGCGCGCTGAAGAAGCTCGACGCCTACGCGCGCAAGATCCCGATGCAGGTGAACCCCGCGGCGGCGCCGCTCGCGCAGGTGAATCCGCTGGCGGCGACCGGCGGGGGGATCAATAGGCTGTTCAGCACGCACCCACCTACTCAAGAACGGGTCGCGAAGCTGGAAGCGATTGCGCGGGGGCGGTAAAGGCGTTGCGCGTTTGTTGTTTCAAGGGCTCCGCGACTGTGACCGCGGTACCTCGCGCATGATCTCGCTCGTGCTGTCAGCGAAGATGACGTCTCCCTTCGGTCCGCGAGCCTCGAGCACCTCGCCGCCGATGTCCTGGAACCCCTGGAGCACGACACGTCGGTCGCCAGGAGTCAGCCCCGTGCGCACCGCGGCGAGGGGCGCGCGGATCCGCCACCGCCGCACGATCCACTCCCCCGCCGGCAGGCCGAAGAACTCGACCATCCCGCCCACGCGATCGTCCCGGATCCCGTGCGGGACTCCGGTATACTGGAACTCCATGACGCGCAGGGCCGCCGTCCGGGCGTCCACCCAGAGCACGCCGCGGACGTCGGGCACGTCGCGCGCGCGCACGGGCTCGAAGGCGAGCCCCAGCGCGGGACGGCCCTCGCGCTGGCCGATCCGCACCCGGAAACAGTGCGTGTCCAGGAACGCCGGGTCGCGCAGGACGTTGGCATCCGGGGCGTAGTACCATACGCCGTCGGACCTCTCGACGATGAACCCGTCTCGCGCGAGGTCACGTGCGGGAATGCTCGCGAACGGCGCGCCATCATAGCCGGTGGTCGTCTGGGACCACTCCTCGCGCACCAGCCGGCCGTTCGCGTCGAGCCTCCGGTCGTAGCGATGCCGGACGTATTGATAGACGCTCTGGCGGGAGGTCCAGGCCGCGGCGGCCAGGGCTTTCCGGATCTCCTCCCACACCGCCGCGGTCGCATCGGCGTCGGCCGGACTGATCCGGCAACGGTCGTCCGTCGCGACGACCACGGCTTCCAGGTCGATGGGAATGGCATCGACGGCCAGCGTTCGCTCCAGGGTCTGGCCGATCCCGACCACAACCGGCTCCGACACGGAGGGGCGATACCCGATGCGTTCGGAGCGGAGCCGGTACGTGCCGGGGGCGGGCGCGTCGAGGGCGAACCGACCTTCCGGCGACGCGAGGGTGCGGGCAACCTCGCGACCCACGGTATCGACGAGCACCACGAACCCGCTGCCGACAGGCCCGCCGAGGGCGCGGTCCAGCACTCGTCCCGCCACGGTTTGCGCCTCCGCCGCGACGGCGGCCAGCCAGCGCAGCGTGACCGCAACGCAGATGAAGCGGTGGCGTGCTTGGGGTGACATCATCCGCGCTCGGTAACCGGGTGCTGAAAAACCAAAGAGCTCCGCGCCGTGACGTTGTCCCACGCTAAAGCGTGGGCCCGATGATCGCTATGCTGAAGCAGCACGCCCTGTGGCGTTGTGTCGTGCCGGGCCCATCCTTCAGGATGGGAACCCCTGAGCACGGGACTCGCGTTCCTCACATCCTTCTAAAGAAGTGTGTCGTCTCCCGAAGCCGCAATCGGGACCTCTGGTACGGACGCCGTCGCGGCGTACATTTGCCGTCCACGTGACCGCCCGCACGCGAGGGGCTGATCCTCACGTGCAAGCACCACGACGGGTTCTGCCTTTGGCCGTCGCGATACACCGAGCATTCGGTCAAGAACAGTCCGTGGCGTGGGGGACGCGGGGACGTGGCCAGGGAGATCTCCGAGGCCTGCGCGCGCCACGGCCTGCGGTTCGGCGTCTACCTCTCTCCGTGGGATCGCCACCACAAGGACTATGGCCGGCCCGAATACCTCGTCTACTACCGCAACCAATTGCGCGAGCTGCTGACCGAAGACGGCCCAGTTTTTGAGATCTTCTTCGATGGCGCGAACGGGGGCGACGGATACTACGGCGGCACGTACGAGCGGCGCGAGATCGACAACCGGACCTACTACGACTGGCCGGTGACGTGGCAGCTGGTGCGCGACCTCCAGCCCGACACCGTGCTGTTCAGCGACGCGGGGCCCGACGTCCGCTGGGTCGGCAACGAGCGCGGGGTCGCGGGCGAGACGTGCTGGGCCACGTCCAATCGGGAGGACTTCGTGCCCGGCCGGGCCGACGTGGCGCGCCTGAACCGGGGCGACCGGCCGGGCACCCACTGGGTCCCCGCCGAGTGCGACGTCTCGATCCGCCCGGGGTGGTTTTATCACACGCACGAAGACGGGCAGGTGAAAACGCCTCAGGCGCTGGTGGACCTCTACTACTCGTCGGTGGGCCGCGGCGCATCGTTCCTGCTCAACCTGCCGCCCGACCGGCGGGGCCGGATCCACGAGAATGACGTGCGCTCGCTGCGAGAGTTCCGCCGCCTCCTGGACGCGACGTTTACCACCGATGTCGCGGCCGGCGCGCGCCTGCGCGCGAGCAACGTCCGGGGCGGGGGGCACGATCCGCGGTTCCTGCCGGCGAACGTGCTCGACGGCCGGCGGGACACCTACTGGACGACGGACGATGACGTCCGGACGCCGAGTCTCACGCTCGAGCTGCGACGCGAGGTCACGTTCAACGTCGTGCGCCTGCGCGAGTATCTGCCCCTTGGCCAGCGGGTGGAGGCCGTCGCGCTCGACCGGTGGGAGGGCGGCGGCTGGGTCGAGTTCGCGCAGGCGACGAGCATCGGCAGTTGCCGGCTCGTGCGCGGGGCGCGCATGACCACGTCGCGCCTGCGTTTGCGAATCACTCAGGCGCCCGTCTGCCCCGCGATCTCGGAGGTGGCGGTGTTCGCCGAGCCGGCGTAGTCATCGCGCTCGCCGCTCGCTGACGGGTCAGCCCGTCGTCAGGGGCGCACGATCCGCACCCGCACCACGTACGGAATGTCGTCCTCGTCCCGCGTCACCGCGTACAGCCGGTCCCCGCGGAACACCGGCTCCCCGGCGATCGGGAAGTCCGAGCGGACCCGGCCCAAGTAGCGGCCCTCTGAATCGAACAGGTCGAACACGCGATCGTCATCCTCGCGACCGGTAACCGGATCTACCCAGAGATTCCCGCGATCGTCCACGAAGTAATCGTCGAGCGCGGGTTTGACGTCGGGGATGCGAGACGGGTCGATCTTCCCGCCCTGGTCCGTGAACCACTTCAATCGCGCTACCGCCGAGTCTTTGTCCTCGGCGGATACCGGAATCGGCTCATACGCCTTCTCCACGATTCGGATCGTGTCGCCGCCCAGGTGGGACTGATGGATCCGATAAGGCGCCGAAAGCCCGGACCAGAGGTATCCCCGCCGGTCGATGTATCGGAGCTGGAACGGCGCGTACGGCACCCCCGCGGTCATCCGCATGCCCGAGCGCGCGAGCTCGAACCGCGGAATGTCGCCCGCCGGGGGCAGGCGCAACGTATCCGGGCTGGCCAGCGTGGAGTCGTAACGCAACAGCACTGGGCGGTCGAAGGACCCGAAGTCGTGGTGCAGCTCGTAAATCGCGCCATCGGTTCCGAGGCCGCCGAGCCACCGTGTCGAAAAGAACCCGGAAACCGGCCGTGGAGAGTCGGCCACGGCTTGCCCCGATGTGTCGAGCAACGTGTATCGCACGTTGCGCTGATCCACGACCCACAGGCGGCCCTGGGGATCCCACGCGAGGCCGACAGCTTCCTGGAACTCGCCCGGCCCTCGTCCCTTGCGGCCGACGGTGCGGATGTGCCGGCCGGCCGCGTCGAACACGCGGATGTCTTGCGTCTCGCGGTCGAGCACCCAGACCCGGTCGAAGGGATCGACCTCGATCGCGACGATGCTGTTGAACGATTCCGGCCCCTCGCCACCCGCGCTGCCGATCCGCAGCTCCTCCTCGATCCGCCATGTCGAGGCCGAGTCCCAGATCCCCGTTTCCGGGTTCGAGACGATGATCGTGCTGTTGGGTAGCGTGTCCACGCTTCCCGCCCACGAACCGCCGCGCTCGGCGCCACCGCAGCCGAGCAGCAGCAGGGCCACGGGCGGCATGGTGATCATGAGGGACCGGGACTTGAGTCCCTCAATTACGCGGGTCCAGGTGCGCGTCGCTTCACCCACCCGCGGCACCCGCCACGACCCCGCCGCGACCAGCGGCAACACGAACACCGTCGCCGCGGTGCTCGCCACCGTGCCCCCGGCCGTGGCCAGCGCGATCGCCCCGAACAACGTGTCGAGCGCGGTGCCCCAGGCCAGCGGCACGAGGCTCGCCACGGTCGCGAGCCCCGTGAGCACCACCACACCCGCCGTCTCACGCGCCGCGCCGAGGGCCGCGCTGACGGGTCCCGCGCCGGCCCGCCGCCGCCGGCGAGCCGCCCCCGCCAGAATGATCACCTGGTTCACCGCGAGGCCGACGACCAGGATCACGCCCACCGCGGCCTCCCGCGTGAACGCGGCGTCCGCCACCAGAAAGGCGCCCGCCACGCCCGCGAACGCCAGCGGCAGGCTCACCAGCACCATCGCCGTCACCCAGACGGAGTCGTACACCGCGGCGGTCGCGAGCAGCACGAGCGCCACCGCGATCCCGAACACGAGCCAGAGCCCCCGGCTGCTCTCGTCGTCGCGGTACCACCAGCGACTTTCGACGGCCGCGTAGCCCGGCGGCGGGCCGGTGCCCGCCAGCACGGACTTGTACACGCGGTCGCCGAGCTTTTGCGGACCGCGGAACTCGTAGGTGAGCACCCGCTGGTATTGCTGGTTCTCCCGCACGATCTCGGGCAGCACGCGGCGCTCTGCCACCCGGGCCACGCTCGCCACCCGGGCGGCCGGCCCCCGTGGCGACTGGACGAGCGCCTGCTCCAGCTCGTGTAACGCCCGCGTCTCCGCGCCCGCGGCCTTGAGGATCACCGGCAGCTCCTCACCGCCGATCACCAGACGCACCGCCCCCACCGGCCCCGCGATCTCCTGTGCCACCGCGCCCGCGAAGTCCTGGGCCGTGAACCCGGCTCGCGCCAGCGCGGCGCGGTCGGGCACCAGCACGATCTCATGGGCCCGGTCGCGCTGCCAGTACCGGCTCCCCGCATTCGGGTCCACCTCGCGTACCCGCGGGATGCGCCGCAGGCGATCCGCCAGATCGTTGGCGAGCCGCTCGACGCCCGCGTATTCGTAGCCCAGCACGCGAATCGAGTAGCTCGGCGACGAATAGCTGCCGCTCGAGAACCCGGGGCCGAACCCCCACACCGCGACGTCCGCCCCGCCCACATTCACCGCGCGGGCCGTCAGCTCTTCCTTCAGCAGGTAGGGCAACGGCCCGCTCGAGGCCTCGAACGTGAAGTCCACGCGGATCTGGGCGCCCACGTCGCTGCCCCGCGCGGTCACGCGCGACACGCCCGGCGCCCCGAGCGCGGCGCGCTCGAAGTCGCGCGCGGCCCGGTCGAGCGTCACGGGATCGGAGCCGCGCGGGAACCCCAGGCGCACGATCAGGTAGCTCTGCTCCCCCCACCAGCGGCCGAAGGTGAACCGCGGGACTTTCGTCGTGAACGCCCACGCGACCCAGGCGAGCAGCGCGATGAGCGGGAGCAGGACCGCGCCGCGCCAGCGCAACAGCCCCACGAGCAGTCGGCCGTAACCGCGGCGCG
>JBOHSV010000083.1:0-1989 GCA_050921735.1 Gemmatimonadales bacterium
TTCCAGGACCGCCAATCGCGGTCGGCGGCCCCGCCCCAGCGCTGCACGAGGCCGTCGGCCACCCGGCACCGCTGGTCCGCCTCGAGGTCGGTGAAGCGCTCCAGCAGAGCGGGCACGGCATCCGCGCTGAGCACGGAGGTCAGGTACGACGCGTCGAACCGGTGGCCGTCGGCGGCGCGGTCGAGGTTGACGTTCGCGATCACGGCGTCCGGATTCAGGAGGTGCAGGCCCGCGAGCACCGCGAATCCCTGGATGACGCCCCCGAACGCGAAGCGGCCGCGCCGCTCCCGCAGCCCGGTCCAGGCGAACCAGGCGAACAGGATCGCGAGGAACCCCATGAAGGCGGTGGCGTAGAGGCGGTCCTCCGAGAGACCGAACTCGGCCACGTAGAGGCGCATGCGCTCGAGCGCCGATACCATCACGACGCCGAGCAGCACGAGCAGGAGGCCGGCGAGGCGGCGAAACGTCCGCCGTCCGGCGGCATCGGTGCCGGGCACCACGGCGTCGCCGGCGAGGAGGAGGGGCAGGACGAGGCCACTCACGGTGACCAGCTCGAAGAACCCGCTGCGCGCGTACTCGGCGAGGGTGAGGCCGGTGGTCTCGAGGACGAGCGACTCGCCGCCGAACAGGTACCGCAGCTGCACCACGACGAAGAGGAGAAACAGGAGATTGACGAGCCCCAGCGCGGTGGCGACGGGAACGGCGCCGAGCGACGGCGGTGACCACGCGGTGAAGGACGGCAGCGTGCCCGGGCGCGCCGGGAGGAGCGCGCCAGCGAAGTATCCCGACGCCACCGTCCCGAAGAACGCCATCAGGGCGAGGTGGCCCACGACTTCGCCCAGCTCGACGGCCACGACGTTGTCCAGCACGGCCGCGAAGACCGCGTCGGCCGAGGCGAAGAGGGCGCCGAACACGAGGAGGGCGGGGGCGGCGATGAGCGCGCCAAGGCCCACCGCCCTCACCGTGCGCAGGCGCCCGCCGTCGGGTACCTCCGCCCAGCGAATCTCGCCGAAGGTGAGTCGCAGCGCCCCGACCGCGGCGTTCCCCGCCGTGGCGAGCGCCGCGACGACGTAGTCCAGCACGCTCCGCCCGCCCAGGGCGGCGCCCCGCGCCGCCAGGAGGCCCAGGGCCAGCACGCCGCCGAGCGCCACGAGGTCGAAGAACTGGAGCCACTCCGAGTCGCGCCGCAGGAAGGCCGCACCGAGCAGGGCGGCGGTCAGCGCGAGCCACGGCGCGTCGGGGGTGACGGGAACGCGCCCCCAGCGCGCCAGGACGGCGGCTGCGGCCACGGCCGCCCAGATGCAGAGCGCCGCATTGAGGCCCCACGGCATGGCCCGGAGCAGGGCGTCGCCCGTGATGCCGAGCACCGCGCCCGCGACCAGGATGCCCAGGCCGAGACGCGTGCGCGCCGGCGGCTCAGCCGGCGACGCTGGAGAGCCCGCCGAAGCGCCGGTCGCGGCGGCGGAGCTCGGCCACGGCTGCGGCGAGCTGCTCGGCGGTGAAGTCGGGCCAGAGGGTGTCGGTGAAATAGAGCTCGGCATACGCACTCTCCCACAACAGGAAGTCGGACAACCGTTGCTCGCCGCCCGTCCGGATCAGGAGATCCACGTCGGGCAGGACCCGCCCGGCCGTGATCTCCGCGCGGCTCGAGTAGTCGATGGCGATGCGCAGCTCCAGGCGGCCGCCCGAGGCCGTGCGGGATTCGGTCGCCGTCATGAGATCGGTGAGGGGGATCGGGAGTCGATCCCGACGCCCGATCACCCGGCACCGGACACCGTTCGTGACGAGGCTCGGGGTCTCCGTGCGGAGGTGCCGCGCGAACAGGCGCATCAGGGCCGATACCTCCCCGGGCGGCCGCTTCCAGTTATCGCTCGAGAACGCGAACAGCGTGAGGGCGCCGATGCCCAGGTGCGGGGCTGCTTCCACCGCGCGTCGCACGGCCAGGGCGCCGGCCCGGTGCCCCGCGGCGCGGGGCAGGCCGCGGCGCGC
>JBOHSV010000084.1:0-3185 GCA_050921735.1 Gemmatimonadales bacterium
TGCGCCCCCACGGTTCTTCCATTGCCCCTCCTCGCGGTCTGGTGCGTCGCCGCGTGTACGGGATCGGAGGGATCCGCCGGCGAGGGTCGAACCGGTGAGGGCCTTGCCGCCCGCACACCACTGTTCACCCGCGTTCCCCCCAGCCACACGCACGTTGCCTTCGAGAACCGCCTCACCGACACCCGCGAGCTGAACGTCTTCACCTACCGCAACTTCTACAACGGCGGCGGGGTGGCGCTGGGCGACCTGACGGGCGATGGCTTGCCGGAGCTCATGCTCACGTCGAACCTCCACGGCAACCGCCTGTACCTGAACGAGGGCGACTTCCGCTTTCGCGACATCACCGACCAGGCCGGCGTGGGCGGGAAGGGAGCGTGGGCCACCGGCGTCACCTTCGCCGACGTCAACGGCGACGGGTGGGTCGACATCTACGTGTGCTATGCCGGTAACGGCCCACCCGAGCAGCGCGCCAACGAGCTGTATATCCACCACGGCCCGGACGCCGACGGCCGGCCGACGTTCGTCGCACGGGGCGCCGAGTACGGCGTGGCGGACCAGGGCTACTCCACCCACGCCGCGTTCTTTGACTACGACCGCGACGGGGACCTGGACTTGTACGTCGTCAATAACTCGCCCCGCGCCCCCTCGAGCTTCACCCTGAACAACACCCGTCACGTGCGCGACCCCTACGGCGGCGACCGGCTCTACCGGAACGATGACGGGCGGTTCCAGGACGTGAGCGAGCAGGCGGGGATCCTGGGGCCGGAGTTCGCATTCGGCCTCGGCGTCGCCATCGGCGACCTGAACCGCGACGGGTGGCCGGACATCTACGTCTCGAACGACTTCTTCGAGCGCGATTACCTCTACCTGAACCGGGGAGACGGCACCTTCGCGGAGGTCCTCCCCCGCCAGATGCCGTCGATCAGCTATTCGTCGATGGGCCTGGACATGGCCGACGTGAACGGCGACGGCTGGCTGGACATCTACGTGACGGACATGCTCCCCGAAGACGACTACCGGCTCAAGACGACGTATTCGTTCGAGTCTTGGGCATCCTACCAGACGCACGTGCAGCACGGGTACCACCACCAGTTCCAGCGCAACATGCTGCACCTGAACAACGGAAACGGCACGTTCAGCGAGATCGGACAGCTGGCCGGCGTGGCGCGCACGGACTGGAGCTGGAGCGCCCTGATCGCGGATTACGACCAGGACGGCCGGCCCGACATCTACGTCACGAACGGCATGGCGCGGGACGTGACCGGGCAGGACTATATCGCGTTTCTCGCGAGCAGCCAGACGCTGGCGCGGGCCACGCGGGGCGGGGAGGTGGACTTCCGGCAGCTCATCCGCCCGATGACTAGGACGCCGCTCCCAAACTACGCGTTCCGGAACGAGGGCGACCTCTCTTTCTCAGACCAGAGCGCGGCCTGGGGACTGGCGACGCCGGGCTTCTCGAGCGGCGCGGCGTACGGCGACCTGGACGGCGACGGAGCGCTCGATCTCGTCGTGAACAACGTCAACGCCCCCGCCTCCATCTACCGAAACAACGCCCGCACGCTGCTCGCCAACCGGTACCTCCAGGTTCGGCTCGAGGGGGAAGGCCGCAACCGCTTCGCGATCGGCGCCAGGGTCGCGCTGCGGAGCGGCGACCGCACGCTCGTCCAGGAGCTGGTGCCGTCGCGCGGCTTCCAGTCCAGCGTGGACTACGTGCTCACCTTCGGCCTCGGCGGGCTCGATACCGTGGAGTCGATCACGGTCGAGTGGCCCGACCGGCGGGTCAGCGTCATGAAGGCCGTGGCGGCAAACCAGCGGTTGACCGTACGCCAGTCTGGAGCGGTGTCACCAGGCCCTAGGCGCAAGCCCCCAGGCCCGCTGTTCGCCGACGTCACGGACCGCACCCCGCTGCCCTTCGTCCACCGCGAGAACGCGTTCACGGATTTCGACCGCGAGCCCCTCATGCCGAAACTGCTCTCGACGGAGGGGCCCTACGGGGCCGTGGCGGACGTGAACGGCGACGGGCTGGAGGACATCTTCATCGGGGGCGCGAAGGACCAGGCCGGGCGACTCCTGATCCAGCGACGCGACGGCGGCTTTGTGCCCCGCGACGACGCGGTCTTCGCGGCCGACCGCGTGTCCGAAGACCTCGGCGCCCTGTTCTTCGATGCCACCGGCGACGGGCGCCCCGACCTCTACGTCGTCAGCGGCGGCAGCGAATTCTCGGACCTGGCGCCCGCGTTGCAGGACCGGCTGTACGTCAACGACGGACGGGGCCACTTCCGCAAGACGACCGGCGCTCTGCCCGCGGAGCACACCAGTGGCTCACGCGTGGCCGCCGCCGACTTCGACGGCGACGGCGACCTCGACCTGTTCGTCGGCGGACGCGTCGTCCCCTGGCGCTACGGCCTGGCGCCGGCGAGCCGCCTGCTCCAGAACGACGGCCGCGGCCGGTTCCGCGAGGTCACCGAAGCCGTCGCCCCGGCGCTGGCACGGGTCGGTATGGTCACCGACGCCGTGTGGCGAGACGTCGACGGAGACGGACGCGTGGACCTCGTGGTCGTGGGCGAGTGGATGCCGATCACGATCTTCCGGAACACGGGCCGGGGCACGCTCGCGCGGATCGATGCGGCGGGACTCGAGCGGAGCCACGGCTGGTGGAACCGGATCGTGGCGGGCGATTTCACGGGCGACGGCCGCGTGGACTTCCTGGCCGGCAATCTGGGCCTCAACACGCGGCTTCGCGCCACGGACCACGAGCCGGCCGAGATGTACGTCAAGGACTTCGACGGGAACGGCTTCGTCGAGCAGATCGTGTCGTTGTACGTCCGCGGGAAGAGCTACCCGCTCGCGATGCGCGACGACCTGCTGCGCGTCCTGCCGTCCCTCAAGACCCGATACCCGCGGTACGCCGACTACGCCGGCCGGACCGTGGCCGAGGTCTTTCCGCGCGGGGAGCTGGCCGACGCGGTGGTGAGCCGCGCGTACACCTTCGCCAGCGCCCTGGTGCGGAACAATGGCGACGGCTCCTTCACCCTGGTGCCGCTGCCCCGCGAGGCGCAGCTCGCGCCGGTGTACGGGATCCTGCCGACGGACGCCGACGGAGACGGCCGCCTCGATCTGCTCCTAGCCGGGAGCTTCGACGGGGTGAAGCCGGAGATCGGCCGGATGAGCGCGAGCTACGGGTT
>JBOHSV010000085.1:0-1806 GCA_050921735.1 Gemmatimonadales bacterium
GCCCAGCACCCGGGCGACGTCGTGCGCGAACTTCGCGATCGTCTGATAGCGCTCGGCGGGGAGCCGCGCCAGCGCCGTGTCGAAGCATGCCTGCAGCCCCGGCGGAAACGCCTGATCGGGGCGCGCCGCGGCCAGCGTCCGCGGCGCGTCCGTGAGGCGCTGGACCATCGTTTCCTGCACGGTGTCGGCGTCGAAGGGAAGCGTGCCGGTGAGCATCCGGAAGAAGACGAGCGCGAGCGAGTACAGGTCGCTGCGCCCGTCGAGCCTGTCCCCGGCGAGCTGCTCCGGGCTCATGAACTCGGGCGTGCCGATCACCAGTCCGGTCTTGGTGACCTTCTGGCTGGCGTCCCCCCCGACGGCCTTGGCGATCCCGAAGTCCACAACCTTGACGACGTCCGCGCCGTCGCGCCCGCGCGTGAGCATGATGTTGTCGGGCTTCAGGTCGCGGTGGACGATGCCGAGATCGTGCGCCGCCTGGAGCGCGTCCGCCGTCTGGAGGAAGATGGCCGCGGCGCGCTCCGTGGAGAGCGCACCGGCGCGCTCGAGCAGATCGGTGAGCGGCTCGCCCTCGATGAACTCCATGACCAGGTAGATGAGCCCGTCCGGCGTGTCGCCGAAATCGTGGATCGCGCACACGTGGGGGTGGCTGATCCGGCTGGCGTTCAGCGCCTCCCGGTTGAACCGGGCGATGGCCTCGGGGTCGTGCACCAGCGTGGGGTTCATCACCTTGATGGCGTTGCGCCGCCCCATCTTCAGGTGCTCGGCGAGATACACCTGGCCCATGCCGCCCTCACCCAGCTTCTTGATGACGTGGTACTTGTCGGCGACCACCTGGCCCACCAGGTCGGCGGACGGCGCGAGGGCGCGCAGGGCCGAGCCGTCGTGCTTGCAGAACTTGACGTCGTCCCCGTACTCGGTGGAGCACACCGGGCAGAACTTCACGTGGGCAGCTCGACGCGAAACAGCTTGTCGCCCGTCAGCACGCGCGTGCCGTGGCCCAGCACGAGATCGCCCCGCACGGCGAGGGCCACCCCGTTGCGGCTGCTCTGGTCCAGCACCACGAAATCCGCGTCCTCCGACCGGATCAGAGCGTGCTGCGCGCTCATCGAGGGATCGTACGGGAAAATCCAGTCGCCCCGCTCGCGACCGATGTAGGTGTCGCGCCCCGGCGACAGATGGATGACGTCGCGCACGCTGCCGTCCGACCGCAGCTGCGTGAGGCTCGCGATGTCGGCGCTCGGCACCAGGCTGCCCATCCGGCGCGTCGCGTCCGCCTCCGGGGCGTGCGGGCCCGGATACCCCAGCCGCCGGAAGCGCAGCACCTGCGAGCCGATGAGCAGCAGGTCCCCTTCCAGCAACCGGTGGGCCGCCTGGAGAAAGACCCACGTGCCATTGCGGCTGCCGAGATCGCGCACCACCAGGCCCGGGACCTCCCACGAAAACCGGGCGTGCACGGGCGACAGAAACGGGTCGTCGGGGAACCGGAGGTCGCCGTCGTCGCGGCCGATGGTGGCCTCGGCGCTGGACCGGTCGAACCGCTGCACGTCGCGTCCGCCCTCGTCCACGAGCACGAGCGTGAACCGGAAGTCCGTGCGCGGTTCCAGCGAGCCCCGCGCCATGGTCGCGCTCGTGGCCGCCGGCGCGCCACACGCGGCGCAAAACTTGGCGCCCGGCGGGAGCGGGGTATAACACCGGCTGCACGCCGGTCCGGAGGCGGGCGCGCTGAGCCGCCGCCCGCACTGCGGGCCGAAGGGCAGCGCGCCCGCCACCTCGGCGCCGCAAGACGGGCAGGCGGCGGACGCGGGC
>JBOHSV010000086.1:0-2233 GCA_050921735.1 Gemmatimonadales bacterium
CAGCTGGCGCTGGAGCGCGGCCGGCCGGGGATCGCGGAAGACTGGTTTCGCCGGGCCACGGCCCCCGGCGCCTCGCCCGACGTGGTGCGGGGCGCGTTCCTGGGCCTGGGCGACGTGCGGCTGGCCCAGGGCGACGTGGTCGGCGCGTTGCTGAGCTACCAGCAGGCGCTGCAGGGCGGCGCGCCCGGCGACACCATCGCGCAGCGGGCGCGGGAGAAACTCAACGCGTTGGGGCGGCCGCAGGAGCCGCCGCCGATGCCGGATCGGTGAGGATGCCGGGACGACGATTGCTGGGGGTGCTGTGGCTCGTGTCGGTCGCCTCGTGCGGCGGGTCCCGGGTGCGGACCCTGCCGCCGCCCGAGCGCCTGCTGGCGGAGGCGCGGCGCGCGTTCCGGCAGGGGGACTTCCAGCGGGCGCAGCTCACGTTCCAGCGGCTCACGTTCGAGCTGCCGCCGGGCCATTCGGACCTGCCCGAGGTGCGCTACTTCCTGGCGGAGTCGTATTTCCAGCGGGGAGACCGGGCGCAGGCGGCGGCCGAGTTCCGCCGCGTGGCGGACAGCTACGCCACCAGCCCGTACGCGCCGCTGGCCCTGCTGCGGGCGGGCGACGCGCACCTGCGGATGTGGCGGCGGCCCGAGCTGGATCCGTCGCCCGGGCAGACGGCGCTCGCGATCTATCAGGAGCTGGTGGGCCGCTACCCGGGGAGCGAGGCCGCGGCGCGCGCCGGGCTGCACGTGCGCCAGCTGCGCGAGTGGTTCGCGGAGAAGGCCTACAAGAACGGGATGTTCTACTTCCGGCGGAAGGCGTACGACTCCGCGATCATCTACTTCAAGGAGGTGGTCGCGAACTACGCGGACACGCCGCACGCCGCGGACGCGCTGCTGCGGCTCGTGGACACGTATCGCGCCGTCGGGTACCGCGAGGAGCTCGAGGAGACGTGCACCCACCTGCGCCGTTTCTATCCCGAGGCGGACGGGCTCGCCGAGCGGTGCGCGGCGGCGTCGGGCGCGGGGTGACCCCGTGGAGTGCCTGTTCGGCGGCTCCTTCGACCCGGTGCACGTGGGACATCTCATCGTGGCGGAGGCCGCCGCCGACGCGCTGAACGCCCGGATCCGGTTCCTGCCGGCCCGGGAGCAGCCGTTCAAGCGGGCGGCGCACGCCGCGACGCCGGAGCAGCGGGCCGAGATGCTGGAGCTCGCCGTCCGGGGCAATCCGCGGTTCTCGGTGGAGCGCGCCGAGCTCGCCCTGCCGCCCCCGTCCTACACCGTCGTCACCCTCCGCACGCTCGCCCGCCGGGAACCCGGGAACCGGTTCACGTTGTTGTTAGGCGCCGATGCGGCCCGCGACCTGGCGGCGTGGTACGAGGTGGAGGCGCTGCCCGGGCTCGCCGACGTCGTGGTATTCGGGCGGCCCGGCGCCGGCGTCCCGGCGCATCCCCTCGTCCGGCGCGTGATCGACGTGCCGCTGGTGGACGTGTCGGGGACCATGGTGCGCGCGCGGGCGGCGCGGGGGTTATCTATTCGCTATCTGGTGCCCGAGGCCGTGCGGGAGTACATCGCGGCCTGCGGGCTGTACAGCTAGGAGACTGATGCTCAAGACTCTGGTCACCCGGGTGATCGGCACGCGGTTTCAGCGGGAGCTGAAGCGGCTGCGGCCCATGGTCGAGGCCGTCCACCAGCACGAGGCGCGGCTCACGGGGCTGTCCGACACGGAGGTGCAGGCCCAGACCCCGAGGTTCCGCGCCGCGATCGCCGAGCGCACCGGCGCCCTCGACGCCGAGGTGAAGCGGCTGAAGCAGGCCAAGCACGACTGCGCCGAGGCCACCGAGCGCCGGCGCCTGGACGACGAGATGGTGAAGGCGGAACAGGCGTACGCCAAGGCCCTGCGCGCCACGCTCGACGACCTCCTGCCCGAGGCGTTCGCCACGGTGCGCGAGGCCTGCCGCCGCCTGCTGGGCACGACCGTGACGGTGACGGGTCACGAGGTGACGTGGGACATGGTCCCGTACGACGTGCAGCTGATCGGCGGGATCGTGCTGCATCAGGGGAAGATCGCGGAGATGGCGACCGGGGAGGGCAAGACCCTGGTGGCCACCCTGCCGCTGTACCTCAATGCCCTCCCGGGCCGGGGCACCCACCTGGTCACGGTCAACAACTACCTCGCGCGGCGCGACTCGCAGTGGATGGGCCACGTGTTCCGGTGGCTCGGCCTCACCGTGGGGTGCCTCGACGAC
>JBOHSV010000087.1:0-2346 GCA_050921735.1 Gemmatimonadales bacterium
TGCTCGCCGTTCTCGCCGCCGTGCCGGCCTGCGCCGGCACCGCCAAGCCCGACGAGGACTACGTCCCGCGCACCGAGACCATGCTGCGCGTGGAGAACCAGGACTTCCTCGACATGAACGTCTACGCCATCCGGAGCGGGCAGCGGGTCCGGCTGGGGTCCGTGCCGGGGCTCAGCACCCGCGTGCTGTCGATCCCGATGTCGCTCGTGGGGGGCGGGGCGAGCCTGCGGTTCCTCGCCGACCCGGTGGGCAGCGCGCGGACCCCCGTGAGCCACGAGATCTTCGTGCAGCCCGGCGACGTCATCGAGATCACGATTCCCGCGCAGCCGCGCTGAGGGCCGCTACTCGTCGCCGCGCAGCTCGCGCTCGGCCCGGGCCCAGTCCTCGTGCTCGTGGCCGGGCTCCCCGCCCCGCTGCTCGAACAGCTCGTACGCCCGCCGGCGGATGGCTTCTTCGCTCGGAGGAGCCTTGTTCGGCGTCGTCCGGCGCCTGGTGGTGGGCTTGCGTTTGGGAGTGTTTGCCATCGTCAGCTTCCCTTCTCTCGGTCCGTGCGAATTCAATGCGAGCGGTCATGGAGAAGGGTGAAAAGGCAGACGGCGGTTCGCAAGGCATGTCGCACGCCTACAACCCCCGCCGGTCCAAGCTGCGATACTGAATCGCCTCGCTCACGTGCCCGGGCTCGAGCGCCGCCGCGCCGTCGAGATCGGCGATCGTGCGGGCGATCTTCAGGATGCGATGGTACGCGCGCGCCGAGAGGCCCAGGCGGGTGATCGCGGTCTTGAGCAGCGCGTCGGCGCCGTCCGAAACGCGGCAGTGGGTCCGGATGTCCCGCGGCGCCATGTGCGCGTTGGCGTAGATCCCCGCCCGGCTTGCGAACCGGTCGCGCTGCACCTCCCGCGCCCGGTCCACGCGCTCCCGTACGGCCTCGCTGGGCTCCCCGCCGTGCTGGTCCGCCAAGGCGCGATACTTCACCGCCGGCACGTCGAGATGAATGTCGATGCGGTCCAGCAGGGGGCCGGACACCCTGGCGAGATAGCGCTGGACACCCAGCGCGCCGCAGGAGCAGGTGTGCTGGAGATCGCCGTAGTAGCCGCAGGGACAGGGGTTCATCGCGGCGGCGAGCATGAAGCGCGCCGGGTACGTGAGACTCATCGCCGCGCGGGCGATCGTCACCAGGCCGTCCTCGAGCGGCTGGCGCAGGACCTCGAGCACGTTCTTGCGGAACTCCGGCAGCTCGTCGAGGAACAGCACGCCGCCGTGCGCGAGGCTCACTTCGCCCGGGCGCGGGTACGAGCCCCCGCCGATCAGCCCGGCGTCCGAGATGGTGTGGTGCGGCGAGCGGAACGGCCGGCGCGCGACCAGTGACTCGCCCAGCGGAAGAGCGCCCGCCACCGAGTGGATCTTGGTAGTCTCGATCGCCTCCTCGAGACTCATCCGCGGCAGAATGGTCGGGAGGCGGCGCGCGAGCATCGTCTTGCCCGACCCCGGGGCGCCCACCATCAGGATGTTGTGCGCGCCGGCCGCCGCGACCTCGAGCGCCCGCTTGGCGTGCTGCTGGCCCTTCACCTCCCCGAAGTCCACGTCGTCCCGGCCGCGCTCGCGGAACAGCCGCGCCACGTCCACGTCCGGCGTCCGAAGATCCCGTCGCCCGTCCAGGTAGTCGGCGAGCTCGGCGAGATTCGCGGCGCCGAGCACCCGGAGTCCCTCCACGACCCCGGCCTCGGGCAGGTTCTCACACGGCAGGACCAGGGCTTCCGCGCCCGCCGCCCGCGCGGCCAGGGCCACCGGGAGCGCGCCGCGTACCGGGCGGATGGCCCCCTCGAGTCCCAACTCGCCCAGGACCACCACCCGTTCCAGTCGCGCGGCCGAGATCTGCTCGGTGGCGGCCAGCACGCCCACGGCGATCGGCAGGTCGAACGCGGAGCCGGCCTTGGGAATGTCGGCCGGCGCCAGGTTGATGGTGATGCGCTTGAGGGGAAACGTGTAGCCCGTATTCGCGAGGGCGGCGTACACCCGCTCCCGCCCCTCCTTCACCGCGATATGCGGGAGCCCCACCGTCACGAACGTGGGCAGCCCGCTCGCGATGTCGGTCTCGACCTCCACGACGTAGGCATCGATGCCGAGGACGGCGGCCGAGCGGACGCGGGCGAGCATGCGCCCAGAGTACCGTGCGCCCGCCGCCCCGTGATCACCCGAATCACGCGCGGTAGGATGTATTTCCGCTAGGAGCCCGTCCGAGAATTAGCCAATGAGGACGCGGACGCGCGCCAGCGGATGGCGGATTTCTCGAGGTGGGGAGGCGGGTCGCGAGGGACAGCGTCGACCGCGGGGCCTCATGCCGTCGCT
>JBOHSV010000088.1:0-2331 GCA_050921735.1 Gemmatimonadales bacterium
CTCCCGCACCGCGCTGCTGACTGGAGACGGCCGGCTGGTGAGCAAGGTGACGCAGGGCGTGACCACCGAGATCCTGGGCGAGGGGTGGACCGACGCGCCCATCAACCGGCGCGGTGCCCCGGCGGCCGACCTCAGCGACCCCGCGGCCGCGCGCCGCCGCGAGGCGTTCGGCGGGACCCACGGGTTCGATGCCTGGCTCCGCGCCATGGAGCGCCACGGGATGTCGGTGAACGCCGGGTCGTTCCTGGGAGGCGCCACGGTCCGGGTGTACGCCAAGGGGCTGGCGCAGGGCGCGCCGACGCGCGCCGAGCTCGACACGATGCGCGCCGTCATGCGGCGCGCGATGGAAGACGGGGCGTTCGGCCTCGCCACCGCCCTGATCTACCCGCCGGGGAACTTCGCCACGACCGAGGAGCTGATCGCGATCGCGCGGGCGATGGCGCCGTACGGCGGACTGTACGTCACGCACATGCGATCGGAAGCGGACCGGTTGCTCGAGGCCATCGACGAGGCGATGCGCATCGGCCGCCAGGGCGGCGTGCCGGTGGAGATCTATCACCTCAAGGCCGCCGGCCGCCGGAACTGGGGCGCGGCGCGCCGCGCCATCGCGAAGATCGACTCCGCGCGCGGCGCCGGGCTCGACGTCCAGGCCACCATGTATCCCTACGTGGCGGGGGCCACCGGCCTCACGGCCTGCCTGCCGCCCTGGGCATCGGCCGATGGGAAGCTGCTGCAGAACCTGGCCGATGCCGCTACGCGCGCGCGCATCCGAGCCGAAGCGCTGAGCGACCGCGCCGACTGGGAGAACCTGTGCGCGCTGGCGACCCCCGAGGGCGTGCTGGTGCTCGGCCTCGGCAAGCCCGAGAATCGCCCCTGGGCCGGGCGGCGATTGTCGGAGATCGCGGCGGAACGCGGCGTGCACTGGGTCGATGCGGCGATCGACCTGATCGCGTCGGAAGGGCAGCGCATCGGGACGATCTTCTTCATGATGAGCGAGGAGAACGTCGCCCTGCAGCTGCGCCAGCCGTGGATCAAGATCGGGACCGACGCGGGTGGGTTCGATCCCGCCGGCGCGCGCGGGCTGACGCACCCGCGGGCCTACGGCACCTACCCGCGGATTCTCGGGAAGTACGTGCGGGAGGAGGGGGTTCTGGGTCTGGAGGAGGCGGTCCGGAAGATGAGCTCCGCCGTGGCGACGCGGCTGGGCATCCGGGACCGCGGACTCCTGCGCGCGGGGTTCTACGCCGACGTCGTGGTGTTCGACCCGGCCACCGTGAGCGATCGGGCCACGTTCGAGCAGCCGCACCGGCTGTCGGTCGGCGTGCGGCACGTGTTCGTGAACGGCGTGGCCGTGGTCAAGGACGGGCGCCATACGGGCGCGAAACCGGGCCGGATCGTACGCGGACCGGGCTACGCCGGGGGCCCGTGACGGCCTGGACCGGCGCCCAGATCGCCGCCGCCCTCGGCCTGGCCGTCCCGGACGGCCGCACGTTCTCCGGCGTCTCAACCGACACCCGCACGCTCCGATCCGGTGACCTGTTCGTCGCGCTGCGCGGCGAACGGTTCGACGCCCATACCTTTCTCGAACAGGCCCGCGCGCGCGGGGCGGCGGCGGCGGTGGTGCGCCGCGGCACCCCGCCCGTGGATGGCCTGCCGTTCTTCGAGGTCGACGACCCGCTCCTCGCCCTGGGACTCCTGGCCCGGGCGCGGCGCCGCCGGCTCCCGGCCGGCAGCCCGGTCGTGGCGGTCACGGGCTCGAGCGGGAAGACGAGCACCAAGGAAATGCTCCGCGCCGCGCTCGCCACGCGCTGGGAGACGCACGCCACCACGGGGAATCTCAACAACCTCATCGGTGTCCCGCTCACCGTGCTCGCCGCCCCCGAGAGCGCGGGAGCGCTCGTCATCGAGGCCGGGGCGAGCGTGCCGGGCGAGATCGCGCGCCTGCGCGCCGTCATCGAGCCCAGCATCGCGGTCATCACGAACGTCACCCTCGCCCACGTCGCGGGGTTCGGATCGTTGGCGGGGGTGCTGCGGGAAAAGCTGGCGCTGGTGGAGGGCGTGCCGCTGGCCGTCGTGGGAACGGAGCCTCCCGAGCTCGCCGCCGAGGCGCGGCGGCGCACGCGCACGATCGTCGCCGGGCTCGACGCGCCGGCCGAGGTCCGGCCGGAGCGCTGCGAGCTGGACGACGCCGGCCGGGCGCGGCTGACCTGGCGGGGGCAGGCGGTGACGGTCCCGGTGGGAGGCCTGCACCAGGCGGAGAACGCGATGCTCGCGCTGGCCGCAGCCGAAGCCGCCGGCGCCGAGCCCCCCGGGGCGGTCGCGGCGCTCGCG
>JBOHSV010000089.1:0-10695 GCA_050921735.1 Gemmatimonadales bacterium
CGCCGGTGCCGTTCACCGCGAACTCGTGGCTGCACACCGCGCAGCGCGCGCGCACGCCGCCGGCGGGGACCTTGGCCGGGTCTACACGATAGACGGTGGAACACGACGGGCAGCGCACGTTCATGTCACACCGGGAGGGCGTCGTCGGGCTCGGCGTCGCGGCGGCGATCGACCACGAACACCGACCCCGGCTGGGTCTTGGCGTAACTCTTCATCTCGGTCGCCAGCTCGCTCACCTGGGCCGGATGCGCGAAGTGACGGTGCTCGTTCGTGACGATGCCGATCGACAGCGTCATCAGCGGCACGCGGTGGAGCTGACCGCGGCGGTCCTTCCCGAAGAAGTATCCCGCGCGGCGATCCTGCTCGTTGTACTGGTAGGGGATGACCGTGTCGAACACGGTGAGAATCTCGCCGCACACCTCGGGAATCGCGTCGATGGGGATCACGCAGATGAAGTCGTCACCGCCGATGTGCCCCACGAACCCGCGGGGCCCCAGCATGCCCCTGACCACGTCGTGCAGGATGCGGGACAGGATGTAGATGACGCGGTCGCCGTCGTGGTAGCTGTAGCGATCGTTGTATTCCTTGAAGTGGTCGAGGTCGGCGTAGCAGACGGCGAAGCGTTCCTCGCGCTCCATGCGCCGCCGCATCTCCCGCTCGATCTCCGTGGTTCCCGGCAGGCGGGTCGACGGGTTGACCGCCACGTCCCGGGCCGTGCGGGTCAACAGCGCGTCGAGCCGGCCGGCCTGCTCGGGGGGCTCGAACAGCGACGTGATCACCTCGTCCGCGCCCGCATCGAACCACGCCCGCACGAGCTCGGTGGCGTGGCGGCTCGACACCACCGCGAGCGGCACGATGCCCGTGTACGGATCGGTCTTCAACCGGCGGCACAGGTCCAGCCCGTCGCCCGCCCCATCCGCGTCGATCAGGACCAGGGCCGGCAAGGCGCGCAGCACGCGCTGCTCGACCTCCGCGGCGTCGACGAGTGGAACCACCTCGAGCCCTTTGCCGTCGATCCACCGCGACACGCAGTCAGGAGCGGAGCGCTTGGCCGGCGAGTAGAAAAGTATCGTCGGGCGCGTTCGCACCTGGCTCCTCGCGTAAGGGTCGAGCGCATCGAAACTTACGATGCGTCGCCTCGCGTGTCAAATGAACCCTCAGAACGCGACGCGCAGCCGCAGGGTGGCGCGGCCGTGTGCGTCGACCGACGAACGCAGCTCGGTGGGCCGCCCGGTGGCGGCCTGGAGGCGACTCGAGATGAACGCGTCCACCGCGCTCACGACGTGGTTGGCGAGCAGCAGGCCGAGCTGCACCTGCGCCCGCCGGAACGCCCGGTCACTCTGGTGGATGGTTTCGCGAAACACCTCGTGCTCCAGGGCGGCGCCGCGCCACGACCAGCGGAAGTCGGGCCCCACCGCCCGGGTGCGGTATAACTCCAAGGCGCGCTGGTACTCCAGCGACGCCGGATCGGGCGGCACGTCCGGATCGGCCCAGAACGTCCGCCGGGCCAGCAGCCACACCGACCCGTTGTAGGTGGCGGGGTCGTCCTCCGGGACGAGGGGCGGGCCCGGGTCGCGGTCGAATTCGCCGCTGTCGGTGAACCGCTGCATCTGCTCGTAGTATTCGAACACGGTGTCCCGCCGCTGGAGGACGAACTGGCTGCGCGCGGCCTCGAACGCGAGCCGGCGGAACCGCTCCGCCGACCGCTCCCCCTCGCGGTCGTACTGGAAGTACCGCAGCAGCACCAGGAGCTCGGCCCCGACGTAGATCGCGCCCCGGTCCTGACCGCTGAGAAACTGCCCGGTGCCGGGCAGCATGAGCGATGCCACGGGCCGCACCCAGAAGCGTTGGGCCGCCGCCGTATCGATAGGGGGGGCCTGCGCCCGTCCCGTGGCTGCGGCCGCCGCGGCGCACACCAGGAGCGGCGCCGCCGCCCGCATGGCTAGAAAACCACCCGGAAGGAGAAGAAGGTGGGGTCCGGAACCACGAGCTCCGATCCGGTCACGAACATCCGGGCCAGATCCACGCCGATCGAGCCGCTGGTGAGCCCCAGGCCCACGCTCGGCCCGCTGAGTCCGCTGGGGACGAAGGCGTAGCCACCCCGCAGCCGCAGCAGGCGCTCGTACCCGAGGTCGACGCCGACGCGCATCTCGGAATGTCCCGGCACGTCCCACGAGCTGTGCACATCGGCGGCCACCTGCACGTCCACCCGCCCTTCGCCATCCGGTCCGTCCCAGGCGCGGACCGGCAGGCGGTACAGGGCCCCGAGCACGAGTCGCGCGGGCAGCGGATCGGCCTGCGCCTGGTTTTCGACCTGCAGCCGGAATCCGACGTTGCGCACGGCGACGCCGAGGCGCAGGGCCCGGGACTCGCCCACGGCGATCTGCCCGCCCAGGTCGAGCGCGTGGCTCACCCCGTAGCCGCTGGGGAAGTCGCGGCAGTCACCGCTGCAGTCCACGCGGAACTCGACCAGCTTGTAGTTGAGTCCCAGCGCCACGTGGTTCGCGACGCTGGTGGCGTAGGAGGCGAGGAACTCGATGTTGCGGGGCGAGACGCGGGCGATGGGATTGCCGGCGGAGTCGGTGGACTCCAGATCGCCGTAGTCCACGAGATAGATCGCGCCCCCCACCACGCCGATGCGGGGCGAGGGGAAATAGACGCCGACCACGTGCGTGCGGCCCGCCGCCAGCGTGGCCGTGTGGAGGGCGAACTCCCCCGCGGTGAGCGTCGCGAGCCCCGCTGGATTCCAGAAGGCGGCCTCGGCGCGGCCGTCGAGCGCGGTCCCCGCCTGCCCCATCCCCGCGGGGTGCGCCCCGACCGGGAACACGAGGAACAGGGCGGCGGCGTTGATCGGGGCATCCTGGGCGGCCAGGCGGATGGACGGACCGGCGGACAGGGCGAGCACGATGGCGGCGGACCGTCCGCCCCGCCGCCAGGCCGCCCGCCCGTCAAAAGCTCTGCGCCTCATCGATCAGCAGGATGGGAATGTCGTCTTCGACGGCGTAGATGAGGCGGCAGGTCGCACACACGAGCGCTTCCGCGGGGGCCGCGCGGTACTCGAGGGGGCCCTTGCACTTGGGGCAGACGAGGATGTCCAGCAGATCGGGCGCGAGGCTCATCCGCCGTATCCCAGCCGCTGCAACGCGGGCACGCGGCGCCGCCACTTGGGCAGCACCTTCACGTGGAGTTCGAGGTACACGGGGCGGCCCACGAGCCCCTCGATGCGGGCGCGTGCCGCCTGTCCGAGCGCTTTCACGGACCGTCCTCCCTGGCCGATGACGATCCCCTTCTGGCTGAGTCGCTCCACGTACACGATAGCCCGGATGTAGACGGGCGTCGAGCCCTCGCGGAACTCCTCGATCTCGCAGGCCACGCTGTACGGCAGCTCGTGCTCGAACTGCTCGAAGGCGGCTTCGCGCACGAACTCCGCGGCGAAGAAGCGCAGGGGTTGGGCGGCGAGGTCGTCGGGGTCGTAGAGGAACGGGCCTTCCGGCAGGCGGTCGCGTAGCGCGACGAGCAGCGCCTCCACCCCGGCCCCGCTCGCGGCAGAGACGGCGAGACCGTCGGGCAGACGGACGGACGGGTCCGCCAGGTCCGCCTTGGTATACACCGTCAGGACGGCCGCGCGCGGCGGCCGGTCGAGGCCGGCCGCCTGCGCGAGGGACGGCGCGGGGTACTCCGGGAGCGGATGGAGGTACGCGATGACGTCCGCGTCGGCGATGGCGCGCAGGGCCGCCGCCCGCATCGTCTCGTGCAGGGCGTATTCGGGCTCGAGCAGGCCCGGGCAGTCGGTGAACACGAACTGCGCGTCGTCCCGGGTGAGCAGCCCCACGACGGGGAGGCGGGTGGATTGCGGCTTGGGCGAGACGATGGCGAGGTGCTCGCCCACCAGCGCGTTCAGGAGCGTGGACTTCCCCACGTTGGGCCGGCCGGCCAGGGCCACCACGCCGCACCGAGTCACGCCGTCATCGATTCCTTGAGCGCCACGGGGGCGGGCGACCTCCGCTTCGCCACGCGGAGGTTCAGGGCCTCGACGAACACCGAGAACCCCATGGCGAAATACACGTATCCCTTCGGAATATGTTGGCCGAGGCCGTCGGCCAGCAGCGTGACGCCGATCAGCAGGAGGAACGAGAGGGCGAGCATCTTCACGGTCGGGTGGCGGTGCACGAAGTCGCTGATCGTCGCCGCGGCGAACAGCATGACCGCGACGGCGATCACGATCGCCGTGACCATGACGCCGATCTCGCGCGCCATGCCCACGGCCGTGATCACCGAGTCCAGCGAGAACACGATGTCCAGCAGCGCGATCTGGATGATGACCTGGGAGAAGGTCGCGCGCGCCGGGGCGTTCTGGCGTCCTGCCTCGCCCTCGAGGCTCCCGTGAATCTCCCGCGTGCTCTTCCAAATGAGGAACAGCCCGCCGACGAGGAGGATGAGATCGCGGCCCGAGAAGGCGTGGCCGAGCAGGACGAAGAGGGGATCGGTCAGCCGCATGACCCACGTGATCGACAGCAACAGCAGGATCCGGAGGATCATGGCGAGACCCAGGCCGAGGGTCCGCGCGCGCGCCTGCCGGCCCGGGGGGAGCTTCCCGGCGAGGATCGCGATGAAGACGACGTTGTCGATGCCCAGGACGATCTCGAGCACCGTGAGGGTGAGCAGCGCGATCCAGGCTTCGGGTGACGTGAGCCAGTCCATGGGTCGGGTGCGAAAAAGAGATTGGGGAAGGTACTGGCGACGTTAGCCCTGCGGCAGGCGCATCCGCGCTCGCAGGGCCCGGTACCTCGGCTCGGTATGCAGCCGTACGAAGAAGTGGCGCGACATCGGCGCGAGATAGACCATTTGCGGCGAATGGGGTCGACGGAGGGCCCACGCTGTATTTCGACCGAGGCACGCCCCCGTCCGCGACGGACATCCACGCGGTGCCCGTCACGCGGAGCGGCAGGACTCGTGGGCCCGCGCGTCCGGTCACCGATCTCAACTCGAACGTCGAGGACAACCATGCGTCCGTGAGCTCCGATGGGCACGAGATACTCTTCAACTCGCGCCGGCCCGGCAGCATACTCAACCCGAGCGGCCAGCCAAGCTTCGACATCTGGCTGGCCACTCGTGGGAATGTCCACGATGCCTGGTCCACACCCCTGAACCTGGGAGCACCGGTGAATTCCCAGTTCGCTGAGTTTCACCCAAACGTGTCGTACGACGGCCGCACGCTGCTGTTCATTGCCCCTCTGCCCCGTGGCGGCCTTGGCGGGTTCGACATTTGGATGACGACGCGCACGCGGCTCGACCACGATGAGGACGACGACGCCCACGAGGACGATCATGACGACGATCGGCGGGGGCACGGGCATCGAGAGCGGCATGAGTAACGGTGAGTGGGGAGTGGGGAGTGGTGAGTGGGCCCGACCAAGCCGCCTCCGCTGCCCACTCCACTCGTCACCACCCACAGAGTCCGGCTAGCCGCACCACGGCATCGGGAGGTGCTCATGATCACGCGAATCAGGCTACTAGCCATCGGTTTGGCAGGAGTTCTCGCGGCCGCCTGCGGCGACCCGCCGCGCGACCCCACGGGCCTCGCGCCGAGCTTCCGTCGCGGCGACGGCGGCGAGCGCGAGCCGCCGCAGTTCTCGGCCTGGTCCGCGCCGGTCAACCTCGGTCCGATCGTGAATTCCGCGTCGCAAGAGGTTGAAGTGGCGATCTCCCGGGACGGACTCAGCTTGTACTTCTCCTCAGGCCGCTCGGGCAACTTTGACCTCTGGGTCTCACAGCGAGCCAGCGGGGACGCTCCCTGGGGGGCACCCCAGAACCTGGGCTCCACCATCAACACCTCGGCTCGCGAGCAGTCTCCGTTCCTCACGCCTGACGGGCACCGGCTGTATTTCATGAGCGACCGTCCCGGTGGGGTGGGCGGCCTCGACCTCTATGTCTCCCGACGGCGCGACAAGCGTGACGACTTCGCGTGGCAGCCGCCGGAGAATCTCGGCAGCGGCGTCAACACCAGCGCCGGGGAGAATGTGCCGGTTGTCTTCGAGGATCACGCGACCGGCACGACGACCCTTTACTTCACCTCGAACCGGGACCGGCCGGCAGGGGTTCCGGGCGACATCTACGCCAGCACCCTCCAACCGGACGAGCGGTTCGGCCCGGCCGTTCTGGTAGAGGATCTTAGCAGCCCCCGTAGGGACCGCGCCGAAGCGATTCGACGCGACGGGCTGGAAGTCTTCATTGGCTCCGATCGGCCGGGGCCGGCGCCTGCGCCGTTTGACCTGTGGGTTGCGACGCGGGACAACACGGCGAATGCCTGGTCACCTCCAGTGAATCTGGGGTCTGTGGTGAACAACAGCACGGCCAATGACACCCCCGGGGCGCTCTCTTTTGACGGCACAACCCTGTACCTCATCTCAGACCGCCCGGGGACTGTTGGAGGCCTGGATATCTGGGTCAGCACCCGCACCCGCCTGCACCGGACGGTACTGGTCGACCCCAAGAGAAGTGGCGACGGTATCGCGAAGACCATCCAGGAGGGGATCGGCATGGTGGCCCCGGGCGGACGCGTGCGCGTGGCGCCCGGGACGTACGCCGAGGCGCTCGTGATCAATAAGGGGCTCACGCTCGAGGGGATCGGAGGCGAGAGCGGGCCGGCCATCATCGTTCCGATTGGAACCCCCTTCGCCACCATCGAGATCGCGACCAGCGATCCCGTGATCATCCGCGGGCTCACCGTTCACGCGCGCCCCACCGGTATCAGCGGCATCTCCGCGCTGGCCGAAGACGTGACGATCGAGCGAACCACCGTCCTGGCAGTCGATCCCCCGGTCGGCATTGGCTGGCTCATCGATGTCGTAGGGGACGAGTCGACCCACCGGCGGGCCAGGCTCGTCGTGCGGCAGAGCGTCCTCGACGGCAGCATCTCGTTCGAACGGTCACAGGCCCCTCCGTTCCCGCAGATCTTGGGCATACGAGCGAGGGGCGACATCGACGCCTGGCTCGAAGGGAACGTCATCAGCCGCACCGGAGGCGCGTGCATCCTCGTCCAAACGCGATTAGACCTCGGGGGCAGCCTGGACGTGGACATCGTGAGAAACGTGCTCGACGAGTGCCACGCGAGCCGGGCTGGCGCGCTCATCGTGGGGCCCCCGATCATGCGGAATCCCCCGTTGCCACCGGTCGGTGCGACCGGAACGGTGAACATCGTGGGGAACACGATTCGCAACAGCCACGGCTCGTGCCTCACGACCAGCGCGATCTATTACGAGCTGTACACGGGGAAGATCGAGCACAACCGGATCGAGGGCGTCGTGCAGGAGTGCGCCGCTGCGTCGGATCGCGTCCAGCCGGCCGGCATCTGGGTGGGGAGTCTGCGGGGCGTGCCGGCGGCGACGCCCGCCGTGCGCTTCAACGACATCGAGGGCAACACCCACGCCGGGCTGCGCCTCGGTCCAAACATGACGACGGCGCTCGACGCGCGCTGCAACTGGTGGGGCTCGGCAAGCGGACCGTCGAGCGTGGGGCCCGGGACGGGGGACGCGATCATCGTGGAAACGGGCGCGGCGACGCCCGTGTTCGCCCCGTGGGCCACGCGGCCCGTCGCGCAGCGCGGTCACGGCGGCGATCGGGACGACGATGATGATGACGATGGCGACGATGGGGGACGTGCCGTCTCGAGTTCTCACTGTGGTCCGAACCCGTGAGTCTGGGGGCGACGATCAACACTCCCGCGAACGAACAGGGCCCGTCACTCTCGGAAGACGGACTCAGCCTCTACTTCGGCTCGGACCGACTGGGTGGCTCGGGCGGATTCGACATCTGGGTTTCCCACCGGACGTGCCGCTCCTGCCCGTGGGAAGCGCCCATGAACATCGGGCCGACGATCAATTTGTCCGGCTCCGAGACCGGACCCAATTTGTCCATGTCTCAAGAACACAAACCGTATGTGGAGGATCGCATGGGCCCACTCACGCGTGTCGTCGGTGCCACCGCGGCTGTCCTGCTGCTCGCCGGCTGCGAGCATTCAAGCCGACCCGTAGACGTGACGGCGGCAATGTCCGCTGCCACGGCCGAGCCGGCGCCCCTGGTGCCGCGCATCATCGCGCCGCAAGCAACCGATCCGGCGATTGACTGGGTCCCCACGGTAGCGGCGCAGTTCAATCACCACTACGTCTGGCTCGACCCGTCGCGCGAGCCCAATGGCAAGTTGTTCGTCCTCCTACCGGGCACCACGGCTCCATCGAGGGCCATGATCGCCGTCCACCAGGAGGCCGCGCGGCTCGGATATCACGTGATCGGGCTGAATTATCAGAATGGCATCGGGCTCAACGTGTGCTCCGCCACAACCGACCCGGCGTGCGCCGGTAACGGTCGTTTCGAGATCCTCGACGGCATTGACCGGTCGCCGTTCGTCGCCGTGAGCCCCGCGAACGGCATCGATAATCGCCTCACCAAGCTCCTCCTGTATCTCGAGGCACAGTACCCGGACGAAGGATGGTCGCAATTCCTGAAAGATGGTGCGCCGAAATGGAACAAGATCGCGGTGGGCGGCCACTCGGATGGCGCGGGCGCGGCGGCGTTGATCGGGCGCATCCGTCACGTGTGTCGCGTCGCCATGCTCTCGGGGCCCGGCGAGCAGCGCCTTCCCGATGAGCTCGTGGCCTGGGCCTTCATCGGCGAGACCCCCGCGTCGAAGTACTTCGCGCTGTTCCATCAGCGTGAGGTCGGCGTTCCGGGAATCCTCGCGCGACTCGGTGCGTTCGACATGCTGAAGTTCGGCGCTCCGGTGTCGCCGGAGCTCTCCGAGCCACCGTATGACGACACGCACATTCTGATCACGGACGTCGAGCCCATCGGAGGCTAC
This sequence comes from Gemmatimonadales bacterium, assembly GCA_050921735.1. GTDB lineage: Bacteria > Gemmatimonadota > Gemmatimonadetes > Gemmatimonadales > GWC2-71-9 > DATLXT01. The sequence continues at coordinate 8,858 of JBOHSV010000089.1, forward strand.
AGCGACGTCAACTCACACCGATCGACCGCACTGACCAACGTCACGCCGCTGGGCCCGGATGGGACGCCGCTGTTGCGTGAGGCGTGGCGCTACCTGCTGGGAGCACCCGACGGCGGGCCCTGAGGAGGACGTCCACCCCTGCCGTCCGTACCGCGGCACGGTCCGCAAAACACGAATCATACCTGGAGGATAGCATGGGCCAGTTCACGCATGGCGTCGGTGGCGCGCTGGTGGAACTCTTCGCGGTCGCGTGCGATCCCTCGAGTCCTATCACCGCGCCGCAGGCCGCGCGCGTCGGAAGGCCTGGATCGGTCCTGGCCGCTCCCTCGAATCTGCGCGTCGTCGCGGCCACCGGGAATCGGATCGACGTGGCCTGGCAGGACAACTCGACGGATGAGACGCAGTATGAGCTGTGGCGGTCGAGCGAAGGCACCGCGGGTCCGTTTACGCTCCGGACGGTCGCCGCCACGAACGTGGTCGCGTTCGCGGACAGCGGCTGGCAAGTCGATGCGGTGACCGCGTACTGCTACCGCCTGCGCGGCGTGCGACAGGACCGCAAGGGCACGGTCTACTCGCCCTTCTCGAACGTCGCGTGCGTTTCCTCCGGCGCGGTGCAGATCATCGCCGTCACGACCGGCGTCGATTTCGACCTGGACGGCTACGGAGTGTACCTGCAGACGCTCACGGAGCACGGGCTCGCGAACGTCCGGTCCGCCGAGCTCGGCGTCAACGCGAGCGCGACGTTCGCCAACCTCCGGGTGGGTGACTACCAGGCGAGCATCGCCGGCGTCGCGGCGCATTGCACGCTCAACACCGCGATCCCTCGAGCCGCACCGGTCGTCCCCGGCCAGACGACGGCGGTCCACTTTGAGGTGAGCTGCGGCCCCCGCCGTCTCCCCGGGCCACCGTCATTGTTCCCGCCCCAGGGCTACTACCTGGGAACCATCTGGCTCTCCTGGATGTCCGGCGCGCAGGATGGCGAGGGCTTCAAGATCGAACGGTGCGACCAGACGACATGCGCCGAAGGGGATTTCGTCGTCATCGCCACCGCAGGCCCGCACATCAACCTGTACATGGATCGCGTCGCCGAAGGTGTGACCTACACGTATCGGATCCGCGCCACGGATGCGCTGGGCGATTCGGATCCGTCGAACCTCGGCTACGGAAGGAGCTGTCTGGAGGAGGTCGACTGGTATTCACCATGCTACCCATAGCCCGGACGTTTCTCGTGAACGCTCGCTTTCACGCCCCGATTGTGGCACTGGGACTGCTCGCGCTGGGCTGCGAGGGTCCCGGTCCGGTCACCTCGGCCGGGCTGGCTGGCCAGTTCAATTTCACGAACGGGCCGTCCGATCTTCCCAACGTGTTCCGTTGCGTATTTCGGGCCAAGTCGGACACCCGTTTCGGCGGATGTCGGACAGCTGTTTCGGAGCATGTCGGACACCCGTTTCGCTCGATGTCGGACACCTGAGCGGCGGCGGGGCGCTGGATAACTGAGGCGAGCCCGGGCTTCCTTGGGGACCCTTTCCCCCGGAGCCCATCGTGCCCGCCGTGAGGTTGTCCATGCGCACCATCCTCGAAGTCCTGCGTCTCGAGCGCGAGCAGGGCCTGAGCGTCCGTCGCATCGCGGCCAGCCTGGGGCGGCCGCGCAGCACCGTGGCCGACTACCTCCGGCGCTTCCGGGAGAGCGGTCTGCCCTGGCCCCTGCCGGCCGGTAAGCTTCCCCGTCAAGTAGACAGCGCATAGGGGGACTCGATGGAGCTGGTTGGCCTCGGCAAGACCGTGAGAGGCGGCACCCGGCCAAGGCTTTCGTGGGGCCGCTCAGTGTTGTATCGCAC
>JBOHSV010000090.1:0-6129 GCA_050921735.1 Gemmatimonadales bacterium
CGTGTGGACCGGCTCGCGGATCTCGCCGCCGCCGACACGGCGCGAGACGCGGTGGCCCGCCGCTGGCTGCACCACCTGCCGCCGGATGCGCCGGTGGCGCTCGTCGCGACGCTCGAACCCTACGGCGTGTGGGGGAGCCTGCCCTATGCCATGCACGGCCAGCCCAGCGATCTCGACGCGGCGGTCCCGCTGATCGTGTGGGGGCGCGGCGTGAAGGCCGGCACGTACCCCGGCCGGGTCAACACGGTGGATCTCGCGCCCACCCTCGCCCGCCTCGCCGGCGTACGGCCGCTCGAGCCGCTGGACGGGCGGCCGCTGGTGGAAGCGCTGCGGGACGGACGGTGAGGGCCTGACGCGATGGCGGAGAAGCTCACGGGGGCGCAGCAGCGCCGGGTCGACGAGCTGCACCAGTTCATCCGGGCGGTGGAGCACGTGAAGAAGCTGGTCGCGGAGCTGGACTCGAACCGCGCGGCGCGGGCGAAGATCATTGACAACCTCTGCGGGTCGATCGCGCGCGAGCTGTCGCAGCTGCGGCAACGGGCGCTCACGACGAACGTCGGGACGGTCGCGGACACGGCGGGGGCGCTGGCCGTCCTCGCCGCCCGCACCGGCGGCGGTCTGGCGATGAAGATCCGCGGTCTCACCGAAGGCGTGCACAGCCTGGTCATGCAGCTGGATCAGGCGTTGAAGCAGGCGTTACACCCGGAGACGAAGGAATCGTAGGGCCGGCTTGCGACGGGCAGGGCGGCGGGTAGCTTGGGAAAAGCCCATCGGTTGGTGGTCCTCGACACGGAGGAGTGCGATGCGAGCAGCATCGGTTCGGGATGTCGTGAGGGCCTGCGCCTCGTGGCGCGGCGCGCTGGGGCTGCTGGCGGCGGCCGCCCTGACGCCCCCCCTCGCGGCGCAGGGCGTGGTATCGGGGGTCGTGCTGAACGCGACGACCCTCGCCCCGGTGGCGGACGCCCGCGTGTCCGTCAGCGGCGCGGATGGGGCCGTGGCCACGGATGCGGGCGGCCGGTTTCGCCTGACCGGCGTCGCCGGGACGGAGGTCGAGCTCGAGGTGCGGCGGATCGGGTACCGCCCGGCCAGCCAACGCGTGTCCGTCGGCGCGGAGAACGTGCGGATCTTGCTCCAGGAGCGCGTCGTGGAGCTCGGGGCGGTGGTCGTCACCGGGACGCCGGGGGCCACGGCGCAACGCGCGCTGGGGAACGCCGTGGCCACGATCGACGCGGGCCAGGTGACGGAAACGGCGCAGATCAACAGCCTGCAGGAGCTGCTGCTCGGTCGCGTGGCGGGGATGAACGTGCTGCCGGCCACCGGAATGGTGGGCACGGGCTCGCGGATTCGCCTGCGCGGCGCGTCGAGCTTCTCGCTGTCGAATCAGCCGCTCATCTACGTGGACGGCGTGCGGGTCAACGCCGATCCGACGAGCGGTCCGGCCAACCAGGGGTTCGGCTCCCAGAGCATCTCCCGGCTCAATGATTTCAATCTGGACGAGATCGAGAGCGTCGAGGTCATCAAGGGCCCCGCGGCGGCCACGTTGTACGGCACGGAGGCGTCGAACGGCGTCATTCAGATCATCACGAAGCGCGGGCGGGCCGGCGAGAGCCGCTGGAACCTGAAGGTGAAACAGGGCGCGAACTTCCTCTCCAACCCCGAGGAGCGCTTCTGGACGAACTACCAGGTCGTCGCGAGTGACACCACCACGATCGACATCGTCGAGCGCGAGAGCTCGCTGGGGCAGCCCATCTGGCGTACGGGCCACCTCCAGGAATACGACCTGTCGGTCACCGGCGGCACCGACCAGCTCACGTACTACGCCGCCGGCGGCTACGAGGTGTCGGAAGGCGCGGACGCGAGCAACGACGTCACCCGCTATAGCGGCCGCCTGAACCTGACGGTGCGGCCGAACAGCGCGCTCCAGGTGGGGGCGAACTTCGGTTACGTGTCCGGCCTGACGAACCTGGCCTGCGAGGCAGGGTGCGGCGGCCGGGTGTGGGGCACGGTGCTCGCCAATCCGCAGAACCTCGTGGGGGCCAACGCGGACCGCCGCGGCTTCCACAGTGGCACGCCGGAGCAGTACGACCTGCTGGTAAACGTCTCCCAGGCCGTGGACCGCTTCACGAGCAGCGTGCAGGTCACGCACCAGCCGATCGGGTGGTTCAGCCAGCGGCTGAACGCGGGTGTGGACCGTACACGAGAGCAGAACGTGGACTTCACGCCTCGGGTGGACTCGCTCATCGGGCATCCCGTCTGGGGCTCGGACCCGCTCGGCTTCAAGTCGGTCACGGATCGGTTCATCAACTTCCTGACGACGGACTACGCGGCCACGGCGTCGTTCCGGCCGTCCAGCGATTGGCAGCTGAGCACCTCCGCGGGCCTGCAGTACTACCGCACCAGTACCGAGTTCGTGTTCGCGTCCGGGGAGGTGTTCCCGGCGCCGGGGCTGACGGCGGTTTCGGCCACGACGCAAAACCGCCAGAACTCGCAGGACTTGGTGGAGGAGAAGACGTTCGGCCTGTTCGCGCAGGAGCAGCTCACCTGGCGCGACCGGCTGTACCTGACGGCCGGCGTGCGCTCGGACGACCACAGCGCCTTCGGGCCGAACTTCGATCGCGCGTACTACCCAAAGGTGAGTGCCAGCTGGGTGGTGAGCGAGGAGCCGTTCTGGAACGCCGGGTTCATCAATCAGCTGCGGCTGCGGGCGGCGTACGGCGAGACCGGGCAGCAGCCCCGGAACTTCGCGGCGCTGCGCACATACACCACGGCGGTCGGACCGAGCGGTCAGCCGGCGGTGACGCCCCAGCTGATCGGCAACCCCGATCTGGGGCCGGAGCGGGGGCGGGAGATCGAGCTGGGGTTCGACGCGGCGGTGCTGGACGACCGCGTGGGCGTCGAGTTCACCTACTACAACAAGAAGACCGACGACGCGATTCTCGAGCGCGAAATCGCTCCGTCGATCGGGTTCTCGGGGTTCCAGTTCTTCAACGCGGGCGCGGTGCGGAACCAGGGCATCGAGCTGCTGCTCCGCGGGCGGCCCTACAACCGCGCGAACCTGGCGGTCGACATGACGCTGAGCCTGGCCACGAACAGCAGCGAAGTGCTGGACCTGGGCGTGGTGGCCGGGCAGGCGGTCGATTTCGTGACGGCGGCGACGTATCTCCGGCACCAGGTCGGGTATCCCATCGGGGCCTGGTTCGAGCAGCGGGTGGTGTCGGCGCAGTACGATCCCGCGACGAACACGGTCTCGAACGTGATGTGTGACAACGGCGCGGGCGGCGCCACGCTGTGCGCCGGCGCGGACGGCACCTACGGCAACGCCGACGACGCGCCGGACGTCTACCTCGGCCGCACGACGCCGAGCCTGGAGGGGGCGTTCACCACGACCGTGACCCTGAACCAGCGCATCCGGCTCTACGCCCTGGTGGACTTCAAGTCGGGGTTCCGCAAGCTCGACGGGAACACGCGCGTGCGCTGCGCGTTCTTCGGCGGGCGCTGCCGGGAGAACTTCTTCCCCGCCGAGTTCGCGCCCGAGCGCATCGCGGCCATCCGCTCGAGCAACAACCTCGTGGACTACCTGATCGACGACGCCAAGTTCGCCAAGCTGCGCGAGGTCTCGGTGGCATACACCCTGCCGGACACCTGGGCGCAGGCGCTGCGCGCGTCGCGCGCCAGCGTCCAGCTGGCGGGGCGCAACTTGTACACCTGGACCGCCTTCGGCGGGCTCGAGCCCGAGGCCTACTTTCTGGGCGGCAGCCGCGGCGGCGGGTTCAGCCTCTGGGAGCAGACGACCTTGCCGCAGCTCACGCAGTGGGTCCTGACCGTCAACCTCGGCTTCTGAGGAGGGTGCCATGAAAGCCATCTACACCGGCCTCCTGGTCGCCCTGCTGACGGCGGCCTGCGAAGGCGTGCTGGACGTGCCGTCGCCGAGCCGGATTCCGGCCGAGGACCTCGAGGCTCCGGCCAACGCGCAGCTGCTGGTCAACGGCGCGATCGCGGACTTCGACTGCGCGTTCGGCGCGTACGTCGTGCTCGGCGGCCTGGTGGGCGAGGAGCTGATCGACGCGCTCCAGACCGCCGACCGGTTCCCCTACGACCGGCGGACTCACCAGGGGAGTGACCGCCGGTACTCGGTGTTCGGCTGCGAGGCGCTGGGCGTCTACACGCCGCTTCAAACCGCGCGGGCTTCCGCCGAGAACGTTCTGCGGCTGCTCCAGGAGTGGACCGACGCGGAGGTGCCCAATCGCACCAGCCTGATCGCGACCGCGTCGGCGTATTCCGGCTACGGCCTCCTGCTCTTGGGCGAGGGGTTCTGCTCCGCGGCCGTCTCGACGATCAATCCCGACCGCACGATCACCTACGGGGGGGAGATCACGCGCGACAGTTTGTTCGCGCTGGCCGAGCTGCGCCTCACCGACGCGATCGGGGCGGCGCAGGCGGCAAGCAACACGGACATCGAGCGCATGTCCCTCGTGGGACGGGCGCGCGCGCGCCTGAACCTGGGCCGCTTCGCCCAGGCCAACGCGGATGCAGCGCTCGTCCCGGACGGCTATGTCCACGACATGACCGCGTCCAACATCAACGGCCGGCGGGAGAACCGGGTCTGGGCCCAGAACGCGGTCGCGAACTTCGCGACCTCGGTGGGCGAGCCGTACCGGAGTTACAGTACGGCGGGCGACCCGCGCGTTCCCCTGGTGCAGACCACCCGAGTGAGCGTCACCGGCGTCGAGCACTGGTACCAAACGAAGTACTTGTCGGGAGCCTCGATTCGCATCGCGAGCGCCATCGAGGCGAGGCTCATCTATACCGAAGGCCTGATCGCCGCGGGCCAGCTCGCCGAGGCCGTGGACAGCCTCAACGTCTTCCGCGCGCGCGGTAACCAGGCGCCGTTCGTCAGCGTCGATTCGGCCACGATTCACGCCGAGCTGGTGGACCAGCGCCGCCGCGAGCTGTTCCTCACCGGGCACCACCTGGGGGACATCATCCGGTACGGCATCACGCTCTCCCCCGCCGCGGGGACGCCGTATCACGGGAGTGGCGAGTACGGCTCCCAGGTGTGCTTCCCGCTGCCGGACATCGAGCGGAACAACAACCCCAACATCCCGTAGCCGTCGCGGGAGTGGGGCCCACGGCGCGGTCCCCGGGGTCAGCCCGGGGCCGCGTCGTGTTTCAGGGCCCCACCAGCCGGAGCCAGAGCCGGCGCAGGAACCCGCGCGTCGCGCGGCGGAGCGCGTCGTGAAACGCCCCCGGGTGCTCGAACCGGTCGGCCGGATCGCTCGCGACCGCGCGCCGCAGCACGTCGTCCAGTTCCCGCGGCGCGTCGGGCCGGTGGGCGGGGAGCGGCGGGGGGCCGTCGGTGGCCTGACGCGCCAGGATCGCCTGCGCCGTCGGCCCCTCGAACGGGGGGCGGCCCAGCAGCGCGAAATAGGCGACGGCGCCGAGCGAGTACAGATCGGTCCGCGGATCCACCCGGTCGCCCAGGAGCTGCTCGGGGGCCGCGAACTGCGGCGTCCCGCTGCGCGACGTGGCGCCGCCGAAGCGGTCGCCCCGCAGCGCGAGCGCGAGCCCGAAGTCCGTGATGCGGAGCCGGCCGTCGGGCTCGATCAGCATGTTCTCCGGCTTGAGGTCACGGTGTACCAGGCCGAGGCGATGGGCCTGCTCGAGCGCCGAGAGCGCCTCGTCGAGCATCCGGACGACGCGGTCCAGCGGCTGGGGTCCCTGACGCGCGACGAGCTGGGCCAGGTTCTCGCCCGGGACGAGCTCCATCGTGTACCACAGCAGCCCCGCCCGGCCGCTGATCTCGTAGATGCTCACCAGGTTCGGGTGACGCAGGCGCGCGGCCAGCTGGGCCTCGCGCCGGAAGCGTTCGACCACGCCCGGATCCGCGGTGAGCCCGGGGTGCAGCACCTTGATCGCCACCTCGCGCTCGAGGCCGAGATCGCGCGCGCGGTACACGCGGCCGTACCCGCCCGAGCCGATCTCCTCGAGCAGCTCGAAGTCGTCGCCCAGCGCCCGCCGCAGGCGGCGCTCGAAATTGGACTCCGCGAGCTCCGGCGCGGCGTGCGGCTCGTGAAACACGCCGGCATCCGCCACGAAGTCCTCGAGCATCTCGGTGGCGGTGAGGTAGCG
>JBOHSV010000091.1:0-2540 GCA_050921735.1 Gemmatimonadales bacterium
CGTCGGCAGCGTCCGTGGGACGGGGGGCCTGCCGCAGGCGCAGCAGCCGGGCGACCATCGCCGCCACCTGCCCCTTGCGCGCGCCCCCCCGCCCCACCACGGTCTTCTTGACCGTCGCGGGTGGGTATTCGGCGATGTCGAGCCCCGCCTGCTGCGCCGCCAGGAGCACGACGCCGCGCGCGTACCCCAGCACGAGCGTCGTGCGGACGTTTCTATGATAGAAAGCGTTCTCGAGCGCCAGCGCGGTGGGATGATGCCGCCGGATCAGCTCCGCGATGCCCGCGTGCAGCTCCTGGAGCCGTCGCGGCAGCGGGCCGCGGCGCGACAGCGGGATCACGCCGCATTCGACGAGCCGGCCGAAGCCCGGCGCGCCGTTTCCCGTTTCGATCACCCCATAGCCCGTGACCGAGGTTCCCGGGTCCACGCCCAGGACCTTCACGTCACCCGGCGACCTCCGCCATGGCGTCGGCGTCGATGTCGAAGTTCGCGTGGACCCGGGCGACGTCGTCCAGCTCCTCCAGCCCCTCCACGAGCCGCAGGAGGGTCGAGGCGTCGCCGCCCTCGACCCGCACCGTGCTCTTGGGCAGCATCACGATCTCGGCGCCCGTGACGGGGATGCCCTTCGCGCGGAGCCGATCCTGCACGGCGTGCAGCGCGGCCGGCGGCGCGGTGATCACCAGCTGGTCGCCGTCGCGCGCCACGTCCTCGGCCCCCGCCTCGAGGGCGGCTTCGAGCGTCGCGTCCTCGTCCGCCTGCGTGGCGTCCACCGTGATCTGCGCCTTGCGGTCGAACATCCAGGCCACCGAGTTGGCCGCACCCAGGGTGCCGCCGCGGCGCGAAAACAGGTGCCGGATCTCGGCCACCGTGCGGTTGGGGTTGTCGGTCGTGGCCTCGATGAAAATGGCGGCGCCCCCGGGGCCGTAGCCCTCGTAGGTCACTTCCTGGTACTGCACGCCGTCGAGCTCGCCGGTGCCCTTCTTGATCGCCCGTTCGATGTTGTCCTGGGGCATGTTCTCGGCTTTCGCGGCGTCGATCGCGGTGCGCAGGCGCGCGTTGCCCGCGGGATCGCCGCCGCCCTGCTTGGCGGCGATCGTGATCTCGCGGATGAGCTTGGTGAAGGCGGCGCCGCGCTTGGCGTCGGCGGCCGCCTTCTTCCGCTTGATCTGTTTCCACTTACTGTGGCCGGCCATCGCCTGGAAGTTACCACCGTCCGCTAGGAGGGGTCCAGCATATCCTCGAACCGCATCCACTTGCGATAGAAGTAGAGATCCACGAAGCCGGTGGGGCCGTTGCGGTTCTTGGCGACGATCAGCTCGGTCGCCCCGTTCACGCCGCCGCCCGGATTGTACATCTCCTCGCGGAATACCCCGAGCACCAGGTCGGCGTGCTGCTTGACCGCGCCCATTACGCCGAAATCGTCGAGGCTGGGGCGCGGGTCGGCGCGCCGGGGGTCGAACTTCGGGAGCTGGGCCACCGCCAGCAGGGCCACCTCCCGCTCCAGGGCCAGCGCCTTGAGCTGCCGCAGCACGAGCGCCGTCTCCTCGTCCTGCGTGTGCCGCCCCGCGCCGCGCGGCGGCGGGACCAGCTGGAGGTAGTCCAGGACCACGAGCCCGAGCTGGCGCAGCGGGTCGAGGCGCTCGCTCATCCGCTCGAAGTCCGGGGCGGCGAGCGGCAACGCGCTGAACGGCAGGCCGCGCAGCCGGACCGCGGCGGCCCCGATACCGGCACGCGCCTGGTCCGACACCTTGGCCTCGCGCAGCTCGTCCACCGCCACCCGCCCCTCGATGGCCAGCGCCCGCTCCATCAGGCGCTCGGCGTCCATCTCGCCCGACAGCAACGCGACCCCGGGGCCCTGCCGGGCGACGCGCAACGCGATCCCCAGCGCGAGGGCGGACTTGCCGGCGCCGATGTCGCCACCGAGCACGATGAGGTCGCGGCGCCGCAGACCGCCGCCCAGGAGCTTGTCGAGGGAGGGAAAGCCGGTCGGAATGGTGTCGCCTCCGAGCTCGCCCGGTCGCTGCGCATCGACGCGCTCGACCAGGGCCTCGAGCGACGGACGGCGTTCCAGCCGGCGGGACGACATGTCCTATAAATGTATGCGGGCCGCCCGGGCGGCAACGGCCACGGCCTCGGCCGCGTCCGCGCCGAGCACCTCCCGGGCCGGGGCCACGAGCTGTTCCAGGGCCAGCGCCGCGGCGCCCGGGGTGCCGGGCTCGAGGTGGTGCCGGGCGGCGTGCAGGGCGCGGCGCAAGGGCGGGGGCAGGGCCAGGCTGCCGAGTCGGGTGCCCAGCGCCTGGACGCGGCGCCGGTGGTTCCGGACGCTCACCGGATGGGGCGGGAGCAGGCCTTCGGCGACGCGCACGGTGAGCCAGAGGGCGTAGAGCCCGTCGCGCCCCGGGCCGCGGGCGGCCTCGGCCACGAGGGTGACGAGGCGCTCCTCGCCCGGCGTGATCGCGCCGGTCATGCCACGAGGCGCTCCACGGCCGCCGCGACCTCGGGCGGCGCGATGTCCTGCAGGCAGCGGTGGTGACCCAGCGGGC
>JBOHSV010000092.1:0-5034 GCA_050921735.1 Gemmatimonadales bacterium
GTGGGGGCGGTGGTGGCGCGGGAGGGCGCGGTCATCGCCGAGGCGCATAACGAGACCGTCCGGTGCCACGACCCCACGGCGCATGCGGAACTGCTGGCGATCCAGCGTGCCCTCCAGGCGCTCGGCACCGACCGGCTCAGCGACTGCACCCTGTACGCCACGCTCGAGCCGTGCGCCCAGTGCGCCGGCGCGATCGTCCTCGCCAAGGTGGGGCGGGTCGTGTTCGGGGCGTCCGACCCCAAGGCGGGGATGGCGGGGAGCGTCGGTGACCTCTTGCGTCATCCCCGGCTCAATCACCGCCCCGAAGTCATCGGCGGCGTGGAGCGGGACGCCTGCGGGGTCCTGCTCCAGCGGTTCTTCGCCGCGCGACGCTAGCGCTCTTCCTTCGCCCCCCCGCGCCGCGCCACCCGCTCCTCGAGCCGGCCGATCAGCTTCTCGATCTGCACCTTCAGCTTCCTGAGCGCGGGCAGGAGCTTCGGCTCGAGGTCGCGCTCCAACTCCTTTCCCTCGCGCACGAGGTCCTGCATGACGTCGGCGACGCGATCCCGCAGCTCGCGCCAGCTGGGCACGTCCTTGTCCTCTTGGGGCGCGGGCCCATCCGGTCCACGCCTGGTTGGCAGCGTATTCACGATCAGGGTCTCCTTTCTCCGAACGCTCCCTACGCGGTCGACGGACGATTGGGTTCGCGCACGTCGCCTCCGCCGCTGGACGTCGTATCTTTAGCGACTTCCCGACCGCCCTCGGCGCCCTCGACCGCCCATGCCTTTCAAGACTATCATCGAGCCGTTCCGCATCCACTCGGCCCAGGCGATCCGGAGCATTTCGGCCGACGAGCGCGAGGCCGCGCTCCGGCGGGCGGGCTACAATCTCTTCGGCCTCCACGCCGACCAAGTGCTGATCGACCTGCTCACCGACTCGGGCACGGGCGCCATGTCGTCGCGCCAATGGGCCGCTATGCTCGACGCCGATGAATCGTACGCCGGCAGCCGCTCGTTCTACCGGTTCCAGGACGTGGTGCGGGCCCTCACCGGGTTCGCCGAAGTCATCCCGACCCACCAGGGACGGGCCGCCGAGCGGATCCTGTTCTCGACTATGGTCAAGCCGGGCGACGTGGTGCCCAACAACACTCATTTCGACACCACCCGGGCCAACGTCGAGTATACGGGCGCCGAGGCGCGGGATCTGGTGATCCCTGAAGGCCGCGTACCGTCGTCCCGACACCCGTTCAAGGGTAATATGGACGTGGCGGCGCTCGAGGCCGCGATCACAGAGGTCGGGCGCGAGCGCGTGCCGCTCGTGCTGGTGACTGTGACCAACAATTCGGGCGGCGGTCAGCCGGTCTCGCTCGAGAACCTGAAATCCGTGCGTGCGGTGTGCGACCGGTTCGGCGTGCCGCTGTTCCTCGATGCCTGTCGCTTTGCCGAGAACGCCTACTTCGTGAAGCTGCGTGAGCCCGGATACGCCGGGAAGACGCCCCGCGAGATCGCGCGCGAGACGTTCGCGCTGGCGCACGGGTGCACGATGTCTGCCAAGAAGGACGGGCTCGCCAACATGGGCGGGTTCCTCGCGATGAACGACCCCAAGCTCGCGGCGGCGTGTCGCAACCTGCTCATCCTCACCGAGGGATTCCCCACGTACGGCGGGCTCGCGGGCTACGACCTCGAGGCCGTGGCGACGGGGCTCGAGGAGGTGCTGGACGAAGAGTACTTGAAGTACCGGCTCCGCTCCACCGCCTATCTGGCGGAGCGCGCGGAGCAGGCCGGCGTGCCGGTCGTGCAGCCGCCGGGTGGACACGCCGTGTACCTCGACGCCAAGGCGCTCCTGCCGCACGTCCCCCCCGCGCAGTACCCGGCGCACGCGCTGGCCGTGGAGCTGTACCGGGTGGGCGGCGTGCGCGGCGTCGAGATCGGGTCCGTGATGTTCGGCAAGCGTCACCCGGATGGGACCGAGACGCCCGCGGCGATGGAGCTGGTCCGGCTCGCGGTACCCCGGCGGACCTACACGCAGAGCCACGTGGATTACGTGGGCGAGGTGATCGCGGAGGTGGCGCGGGCGACGAATCGCTTGCGGGGCTACCGGATCGTGGACCAGGGGCCCTGGCTGCGTCACTTCACCGCGCGATTCGAGCCGCTCGCCGGTTGATCGAGCGTTCCGCCTGCACTACGTTTCGCGCCCTAGCCCGTCTAGACGTCTGTCCGTCTAGCCGTCTAGCCGTTTGGACAGGTGGCCGAGTGGCTGAAGGCACACGCCTGGAGAGCGTGTAAACGGGTAACCGTTTCGTGGGTTCGAATCCCACCCTGTCCGCCTGACCGTCTAGCCGTCTGGCCGTCTAGTAGTGTGGACAGGTGCGTGAGCGGTTGAAACGGCCGGTCTCGAAAACCGGTGTGCCCGCAAGGGTACCGTGGGTTCGAATCCCACCCTGTCCGTGTCCTTGCCGCGCCGACTCCACGACGCGAGTTTGCCGCCGTGCCGCCCTCAGTCCTCATCGCCGCCGAGCTCAGAAACCTGCTGGAGCCCGACCACCTGGCCGGGCTCGACGTCACGTGGCTGCCGGCCGACCAGCCCACGCCGAAAGGGAATTACGTAGCCATCGTGCCGCTGTTGTCGCGCTGGGTGGGCGGGACGGAGCTCAAGAACCTGCCGCAGCTCAAGATCGTCGCCAATTGCGCGGCGGGGTACGACAACGTGGACGTCGTCGCGGCGGAAATGCGAGGCGTGATCGTCACGAACACGCCCGACGTGCTGACCGAGGCCGCCGCCGACCTCACCTGGGCCCTGATCCTCGCCTGCGCCCGGCGGCTGGTGGAGGGCGTCGACCTCGTGCGGGACGGCGGCTGGACCGGCTGGCACCCGGAGCAGCTCCTGGGGCTCGAGCTGCGGGGCCGGCTGCTGGGCCTCGTGGGCGCCGGGCGGATCGGACAGGCGGTGGGCCGCCGCGCGCTGGGGTTCGGCCTCGGCATCCGCTACGTGGCCCGCCGGCCCAGGCCGGCCTTCGAGCGGGAAACCGGTGCCGTGCGGGTCGAGCTCGGCCGTCTGCTGAGCGACAGCGACGTGGTCTCGCTGCACGTGCCCTCCACGCCGGACACGCGGGGGATCATCGACGCCGGCGCGCTGGCCCGGATGAAGCCTGGTGCGATTCTGGTCAACACGGCGCGCGGGAACCTGGTGCGGGAGGAGGCGCTGGCCACCGCCCTGGAGGGGGGCCATCTGGGCGCGGCCGGGCTCGACGTCTATGTCGACGAGCCGCGGATCCACCCGCGGCTCCTGGCCGCGCCGCGGACGGTGCTCCTGCCGCACATCGGCAGTGCGACGCCCGAGACCCGTCGCCGCATGGCGGCGATCGCGCTGGCCAACGTGCACGCCGTGCTTGCCGGCAACGCGCCCCTGACGCCGGTGTTTCGGTGAGGCGAAACGTGCCCGCTTTCGGCCCGCCAGTTGCCCCCGGTCTCCCCATGTATTATCTGGTTAGCGCTTGCTCGGGGAGGCGACGGTGAGCAGATGCAGTGCGGCGCGGAAATCCAGCGAGAACGGTCCCAAAGGGGGTCACCTATATGGTCCTCCGGTGCTAGGCCGGGGACAGGGATGACCCCCGAGCACCCGTCGACCTGCGCTCGTTGCGGCACCAGCATAGCGCCGGGGGCCTTCTTTTGTCCGCGCTGCGGCACCAGCATCCCGGTCGCCCGGGGTGGGGCCGTGGCGACGACCAGCGCCGGCGCGCCCGACGTGGCGCGGGGGGCGCAACTCGAGGCACTGCGGCGCGCCACGCTGGGCGAGTACGAGATCCTCGTCGAGGTGGGGCACGGCGGCATGGCCAGCGTGTATCTGGCCCACGATCTCGCGCTCGACCGCAAGGTGGCGATCAAGGTGCTGGCGCCGGCCTTGGTCATGATGGGCGAAGGCATGGTGGAGCGGTTCAAGCGCGAGGCGCGGACCGCGGCCGCGCTGAGCCATCCGCACATCATCCCGATCTACGCCGTGAAGGAAAGTGATCAGGTCCTGTACTTCGTGATGAAGTACGTGCAGGGCCGGGCGCTCGATTCGGTCATCCGCGACGTCGGTTCGCTACCGATCCCGATGGTGCAGACGATCCTGGCCCACGTGGGCGATGCGCTCGGCTACGCCCACCGCCACGGCGTCATTCACCGCGATATCAAGTCCGCGAACATCATGTTGGACGAGGACGGCTGGGCGGTCGTGACCGACTTCGGCATCGCCAAGGTCATCGAGGCGGAGGGACTCACGATGACGGGCGTGACCGTCGGGACGCCCACCTACATGAGCCCCGAACAGTGCGACTCGCGCGAGGTCACCGGCGCGTCGGACCAGTACTCGCTCGGCGTCGTGGCGTACGAAATGATCACCGGCCGCCTCCCGTTCCGGGGCGACTCGACCATGGCCGTCATGTACGCACACTTCAACGAGCGCCCGAGCTCCGTGACCGACCACCGACCCGACTGCCCGCCGAATCTGGCGGCAGCGGTGATGCGGATGCTCGAGAAGGATCCGCTCGCGCGATGGCCCGGCATGGAGGATGTGGTGGCGGTGTGTGGGCGGCCGTCGTTGCGGCTCGACGATCCCGTGCGGAGCGAGATGAGCACCCTGGCGCGGGCAGGTGGCCATGCCCAGCTGCTGGCCGACCTCAAGACGCCGACCAGCCCGATTGCACTGGCGAAGTCGCGTATGCGCCGGGAGGCGCCGCTCTTCCGTCACGGGTCACGGTGGTGGTGGGGGGTTGGTGCGGCGGGCATCGCCGGGGTGCTGTGGTGGGCGGCGCCCTGGCGGATACGGCAGGCGTCGCCGCCGCCTGCGGCGGACACGGTCGCAGCGCCTGCGGTCGGGGTGGAGAAGACCGCGGTGCCACCGGCGCCCGGGCCGAGGACGGGGGAGATTCCCGATCCCACGCGTGGCGCCACGGGATCCCGGCAGCCTGCCCGGCCACCCGGCGCCGTCCCGTCGGCCGACTCCGCGCTGCGCGCCGCTACGACGCACCGGGAGGACAGCCTGGTGCGCGGGCTCCGGGAGGCGGCGCTCGCC
>JBOHSV010000093.1:0-2088 GCA_050921735.1 Gemmatimonadales bacterium
CCCTGCTGAACCGCCGCCCGCTCCCGGCCAAGGCGGTGCGCCCGCTCGCCGCCGGCGACGTGCTCAGGATCGAGACGCCGGGGGGTGGGGGGTGGGGACAAACCAGAGGCCGAGACGCCAGGACGCCGAGACGCCAAGGGAGGCGGCGATGACATGGATCTGGGTGACGTTGTTGGGTCTCGTGGCGGGAGTCGTGTCGGGTCTGTTCGGGGTGGGCGGAGCGATCGTCATCGTGCCGGGGCTGGTCTTGATCGCCCATCTCGACCAGCACACGGCCCACGGCACCTCGCTGGCGGCGCTGGTCCTGCCGGCGGGCATCCTCGTCGGCGCGCTCGAGTACTACCGGCGTGGGCAGGTGAACATCCCGTACGCCGCGGTGATCGCCGGGGGGCTCCTGGTCGGCGCCCTGATCGGCGCCAAGCTGGCCGTGGGCCTGCCGGAGGTAGTGCTGCGGCGGGCATTCGGGGCATTTCTGCTGCTGGTGTCGGTGCGGCTGCTGCTGGGCTAGCTCACTGCCCGGTCCGCTCGTACACCTTGGCCCCGACGAACAGGCCGTAGAGATCCCGGTCGAGCTGCCCGTCCGCGACCTCCTCGGCCATGATCTCGAGCGCCCGATCGCGTGACACCGCGGGCTTGTACGGCCGGTCCTGCGCGGTGAGCGCGTCGTAGATGTCGGAAATCGTCATCATGCGGGTCTGCACCGGGATCGCCTCGGCGGTGATCCGGCGCGGATAGCCGACGCCGGTGAGCTTCTCGTGGTGTCCGTAGGCGATGAGCGGCACCTGCTGGAGCTCGCGGGTCCACGGGATCTGCTGGAGAAACTTCCAGGTGTGGGTCACGTGGCTCTCGATCTCCAGCCGCTCGGTCGGGTCCAGGCTGCCTTTCCGGATGGTGAGGGAGCGCAGCTCGTGCTCCGTGAGGTACGGCTGGGGCAGGCCGTCGAGATCCTCGTAGGTGCGGCGCCCCAGCGCTATCAGGTCCTCGAAGCGGCCGTCGGGCAGGACGGTGGGCTCGTTGGCCCGGAGCACGACGTCGACGAAGCCGTCCAGGTCCGCCAGCTCCCGGGCGTGCGCTTCCTCCAGCTCGCGGCGGAAGGCGTCATATCCCGCCCGGCCCCGGGTCTCGAGAAACTCCGCCCGGCGGCGCCAGAACTCGCGCTCGGCGGTGCGCCGGATGAACGCGTGCCGCTGCCGGATGAGGGCGAAGTCGGGAGGGTAGAGCTTCTTGGCCTTCACCAGCACCTGCTCGCGCACGCCGACTTTGCCGAAGTCGTGCAGCAGGGCGGCGTAGCGCAGCTCGCGCACCTGCTCGCGGCTGAATCGCATGGCGCGGAACGGGGCGTCGCCGGCGCGGTCCACGATCTCCGCCAGCCCCACGGTGTAGCCGGCCACGCGGCCGCTGTGGCCGAACGTGGTCGGGTCGCGCTGCTCGATGGCGAGGACGGCGGCTTTGACGAACCCCTCGAACAGGCGCTCGATGTCCTGGTACAGGCGGCTGTTCTCGATCGCCACGGCCGCCTGCCCCGCGAGCGCGGTGACGAGCTCCACCGTGCGCCGCGAGTACGGCACCACCTCCGCGTCCACGTCCTGGGGCGCGGCGAGGACGGCGTCGATCCGGCGTTTGCGGTTGATCAGCTGCAGCACGCCGATCACCTCGTCCTTGTGATCCTTCATGGGGATCACGAGCATGGACTTGGTGCGGTAGCCGTAGCGCTCGTCGAACGACCGGTTGATGGTGTACTCCACGTCCGGCGGGAGGAAATAGGCGTCGTCGATCACGAGCGGCTCGCCGGTGACGGCGGTGTACCCGGCCAGGCTGGTGCGGTCCACCGGGATCGTGAACTCGACGAACGGGGCGTCGGGCTTGGAGTAGGTCTGCGCCAGGCGGAAGCGCAGGCGCTTCTCGCCGTGCTCGTTGAGCTCGACCAGGTACAGGCTGCCGGCGTCGGAGTGCGTGACGCGGCGCGCCTGCGTCAGAATCAGCTCGAGCAGGGTCTTGAGGTCGCGCTCCGTGCCCAGCGCCACGCCGATCCGCGTGAGCTCGCCGATCTCGCGGCTCCGCTGGGTGGCCTCGGCGCGCGCGCGCGCC
>JBOHSV010000094.1:0-1530 GCA_050921735.1 Gemmatimonadales bacterium
GCGCTGGGTGGGTGGCCTCGCGGACCTGCCGCGCCTCGCGGCGGAGAGCGATTGCCTGGTGATCGCCGCACCGCACACCGCCGAGACCGCCGGGGTCGTCGACCGGGCGGTGCTCGAGCGCCTGCCGGCCGGCGCCATCGTTGTGAACGTCTCGCGCGGTACGCTGCTCGACGAAGCCGCCCTGCGCGATCTGCTCGACCGTGGGCGGCTGCGCGGTGCGGCGCTGGACGTCTTCCAGGCCGAGCCCCTCCCGGCCGGGCACCCGTTCTGGTCCCACCCCCGCGTCCTGGTGAGCCCACATGTGAGCGCGGTCACGACGCGTTTCTGGGAGCGGGAGCTGGGCCTCATTCTCGAGAACGTGAGGCGCTATCTTGGGGGGCAACCGCTCACCAACGTCGTGGACATCGACGCCGGATACTGAATGGAGAAGATCATCAAGGCCGCCGTGGATCGGGGCGCCTCGGACCTGCACATCAAGGCGGGGGACGTCTTTCGGGCCCGGATCAACGGCAAGATCGTGCCGCTCACCAAGCAGCGGCTCACGCCGGAGCAGACCAAGGCCATCGCGCTGCGGCTGATGCCGAACGACGACGACCGCGGCCGGATCGACCGGCTGAAGGACTACGACTGCTCGTGGGGCATGCCGGGGGTCGGCCGCTTCCGGGTCACCATCCTGCGGCAGCGCTCTTCGTTCATGATCGTGATGCGCGTCATCCCGTTCGACGTCCCGACGCTCGACGGCCTGCGGCTCCCGGCGGTGCTGGCCGGTATCGCCTCGGCGGAGCGGGGGATGGTGCTCGTGGCGGGGGCGGGGGGCTCCGGCAAGAGCTCGACCATGGCGGCGATGGTGAATCACATCAACCAGACCCAGCCGAAGCACGTCCTCACGCTGGAGAGTCCGATCGAGTTTCTGCACCGCGACGTGAACAGCACCATCACCCAGCGCGAGGTGGGTGTGGACACCGAGTCGTTCCGCGCGGGGCTCCTGGCCGCCATCCGGCAGGACCCCGACGTCGTCGTGATCGCGGACCTGCGGGACGCCGAGACGCTGGACACGGCGCTGAAGGCCGCCGAGCGGGGCAACCTCCTCATCTCGAGCGTGCACGCCCCCGACGCGGTCGCCGCCATCGGGCGGGTCGTCGCGATGTTCCCCCCCGCCGAGCAGGACCTGGGGCGGCGGCGGCTGGCGGACGCGCTCCAGGCCGTCATCGCCCAGCGGCTGGTGCCGCGCGCCGACGGCCAGGGTCGGGTGGCGGCGGTCGAGGTGCTGGTGTGCACGGCGGACGTCCGCGAGATGGTCGCCGACGAAGTGCGCACGGGTTTGCTGCCCGACTACATCCGGGCCGCGCGGGACCAGCATGGAATGCAGACGTTCGACCAGCATCTGGTGGACCTGGTGGCGGACGGACTCGTGGCCGGGGAGGCGGCGCTCGCGGCGGCGACGAAGCCGAAGGACCTCGAGCTCCAGCTGCGCACCCTGCGCCGGCGCTCGGGCGCGGCCGGCGCGAGTGGCGTCGCGGCGGCCAAGCC
>JBOHSV010000095.1:0-1947 GCA_050921735.1 Gemmatimonadales bacterium
CCCCGGCACGTATCGCTTCGACATCACCATCGACGGCGACCGCAAAGCGTCGGTGCCGATCACCGTGAGCCAGATGCCCCAGCCCCCAGGCGAGCCGCGATGACCCGCGAAGAAGCGCTGGCGATTATGCAGGAGCACACGCAGTCCCCATCTCTCCGTCAGCACATGCTGGCGGTCGAGGCCGCGATGCGCGCCTGCGCCACCCGGGCGGGTGAGGATCCCGACCGCTGGGGCATCGTGGGCCTGCTGCACGACTTCGATTACGAGCGGTACGCCAACGCGGAGCATTCCCCCAGCGACGGCCACCCGAGCTGGGGCGTCCGGCTGCTGCGCGAGCGCGCGCTGCCCGAGGACATGTGCCGCGCCATTCTCGGGCACGCGTCGTATTGCGGCGTGCCCCGCGATTCGGCCATGGCCCGGGCGCTGTTCGCAGTGGACGAGCTGTGCGGCTTCCTGGTGGCGTGCGCGCTGGTCCGGCCGTCCCGGAGCCTGGCGGACCTCGAAGTGTCCTCGGTGACGAAGAAACTCAAGGACAAGGCGTTCGCCCGCGGCGTGAACCGCGACGAAGTGCGCCAGGGCGCCGAGGAGCTGGGCGTGCCCCTCGACGAGCACATCGCGTTCGTGCTCCAGGCCCTGCGGCCGGTCGAGCGGTCCCTCGGGCTGGGCACGTGACCCTCCCCGCGCCCCGGCTCGGCGTGCCGCCGGCGCCGGGGGACGAGGTAGCGCGTGCGCTCGACCGGGCCGCCGGGGCGCGGGCCATCGCGGGCAACGCCGTGGAGCACTTTCCCGACAGTCCGGTGGCGCTCGCCGCGATGCTCGACCGCATGGCGGCGGCCCGGCACACGATCCACTTCGAGAACTACATCATCCGCAGCGATCGCACTGGCCGGCGGTTCGCCGAGCTGCTCGCCGCCCGCGCGCGCGCGGGCATCACCGTCCGCGTGCTCTACGATGCGTTCGGCTGCCGCTGGACCAGCCCTCGCCTGTGGCAGGAAGCCCGCCGGGCGGGCGTCGAGACCCGGGCGTTCAATCCCCTGCTCACGTCCGGCCCCTTCGAGCTCACGCGGCGTGATCACCGCAAGCTCCTGGTTGTGGACGGCGGCGAAGCGATCCTGGGCGGTGCCTGCATCGGCGACGAGTGGGCCGGCGATCCCGCCCGGGGCCGCCGTCCCTGGCGCGACACGATGCTGGCGGTGCGCGGGCCGGCCGTGGCGGCGCTCGACGCGGCGTTCGCCCGCACGTGGCGCCGGGCGGGCGCGCCCCTGCCGCCGGACGAGTGGCCCGAGCCCCCTCCGCCGTGCGGCGACGCCGCCATCCGGGTGATCGACGGCGTGCCCGGCCGGTCGCGCACCTACCGGACGGTGGGCCTGCTCGCCTCGGGCGCCGCCGAGCGGCTCTGGATCACGGACGCCTACCTGGTCGCGCCTCCGCCGCTGTTCGCCAGCGTGGTGGACGCGGCGCGCGGCGGCGTGGACGTGCGCCTGCTGCTCCCGGGCGTGAGCGACATCCCCATCGTCCGGACGTTCACGCGCATCGGCTACCGCGAGCTCCTCGCCGCCGGCGTCCGGATCTTCGAGTGGCCGGGACCCATGCTGCACGCCAAGACGACGCTCGCCGACCGGCGCTGGGCGCGCGTGGGGTCGAGCAATCTCAACGTCTCCAGCCTCCTCGGGAATTACGAGCTGGACGTGCTGGTGGACTCCCCGGCGCTGGCCGAGGAGCTTGCGACCCAGTTCCGGCGCGACCTCGCGAAGAGCCGGGAGATCGCGCTCCAACGGCGCCGCCTCCGCCTCCCGCCCCGGCTCGTCAAGACCCCGCTCGTCGCGCCCGCCGACCCGCACCGCCGCTCGCGCCGCGAGCTGGGCGCGCGGGCGGTCATCACGGTACGCCAGGTGGCCGGCGGGCTGCGGCGCGCCGTCACGGCCACGGCCGCGCTCGGGCTCGCGG
>JBOHSV010000096.1:0-1544 GCA_050921735.1 Gemmatimonadales bacterium
CGCCACCACCACCTCGACGAACAGCTCGCGCATCGCCTCCGCGGCGGCGCGGTCGACCGGGAGGTTGAACGCCACGACCGAGCCGAAGGCGGAGGTGGGGTCGGTGGCCAGCGCGCGCTGGAACGCCTCCGCCGCGCCGCGGCCCAGCGCGATCCCGCACGGCGTGGTGTGCTTGATGATCGCGCACGCGGCGGGCTCGTCCCAGGGAGCCACCGCGCCCGCCGCCGCGTCCACGTCCAGCAGGTTGTTGAACGACAGCTCCTTGCCGTGGAGCTGCCGCAGCGCGGCGACGCCATCACGCTCGTCCGTGCCGTACAGCGCCGCCCGCTGATGCGGGTTCTCCCCGTAGCGCAGCGGCTGCCGCCGCTCCAGTACCAGCGGCAGGGCGAACGGCAGGGGGTCCTCGTCCCGCACCAGATACGAGAGAATCGCCGCGTCGTACGCCGCGGTGTGGGCGAACACCTTGGCCGCGAGCCGCCGCCGCAGCTCCGCGTTCCCCGGGCTCCCCGGGCCTGCGCCCGGGGTCAGGCCGCCGACCTTCAACGCCGCCAGGACGGTCGGATAGTCGTCCGGATCCACGACCACGATCACGTCGCGGAAGTTCTTGGCCGCCGAGCGGAGCATCGCGGGCCCGCCGATGTCGATCTGCTCGATCGCGTCGTCGAACGTCGTCTCGGGCCGCGCCACGGTCTCGCGGAACGGGTAGAGATTCACGGCCACGAGATCGATGAGCGCGATGCCGTGCGCGCGTAGCGCGGCCTCGTCCCCCGCGTGCCCGCGCCGCGCCAGCAGGCCGCCGTGCACCTTGGGGTGCAGCGTCTTCACCCGACCGTCCATGATCTCGGGGAAGCCCGTCACGGCCTCCACGGGCACGACCGGCACGCGCTCCCGCCGCAGGACGTCGGCCGTGCCGCCGGTGGAGACGATCTCCCAGCCCAGTGCGGCCAGCTCGCGCGCGAATGGGGTCAGCCCCCGCTTGTCGGACGCGGACAGCAGGGCCCTCACCCTCCGACGGCCTCCTCGGCGTTCAGCGTGATCCACTCCGGCAGCGCCGCCGCGCCCGCCGCGAACGCGGCGGCGGCCGGGAACAGCCGCACGGCGCGTCGTGGCACTTTTAGCCGCGCCAGCGCCAGGACCACCGCCGGCAGCAGCCGATGCTCCAGCTCGAGCACGCGCGCCGCGAGCGTCTCGGCCGTATCGTCGGGGCGCACCGGGACGGGCCATTGCGCGATGATGGGACCGCGATCGTACTGCTCGTCCACGTAGTGCACCGTGGCCCCGGAGACCGCCGCGCCGCTCTTCAGCACGGCCTCGTGCACGCGGCGGCCGTACATCCCGGGTCCCCCGAACGCCGGGAGCAGGGCGGGATGGATATTAATGAGACGATAGCGAAAGTGGGCGACCACCGGGGCCGGCACGAGCTTCAGATACCCCGCGAGCACGACGAGGTCCATGCCCGTGAGGGCGGTGACCAGGCCGTCGGCGTCGGCGGGGTCGGTAATGACGGCCGTCGGCACGGCGGCGCGGCGCGCCCGCTCGAGCGC
>JBOHSV010000097.1:0-3280 GCA_050921735.1 Gemmatimonadales bacterium
CGTCACGCCACGCCGGTCCGCGCACGCCGTACCGAAAACCGCCAATGCCGCGAGAGTGAGAAGTTTCCGCGACATGTTGCCTCCTTGTGAGAATGGCGCCGGCGCCTGACGCGCCGGCTGAGGCAACCTGTGACGGCGATTTCGGTGGGAGAGGCCCCGATTTACGCGGTACGGCCCCGAACAGCGCGCGTCACTCCCCGCCCCGCCCGGCGGCGTGTACCTTCCGACTTCTATGCTCGCGTTACTCGTCCTCCTCGCGGCCGACACGCTGGGCTACTGGCAGCAGGACGTGGCGTATCGCATCACGGCGTCGCTCGACGATCCGTCGGGCGTGCTCACCGGACGCGTCACCATCACTTACGTCAACCGCTCGCCCGACACCCTGCGCGACTTCTACGTCCACGAGTACCTCAACGCCTTCCGCCCGCGCTCGCGCTGGGCGGCGGCCGATTCCGCCGAAGGGCGCGTCCGGTTCCAGCGGCTCACCGACCCCGCCTTCGCGTTCGAGCGGATCACGTCGTCGCGCCTCATGGGTTCTCGAGTCGCGCCCGATTACCCCTTCGCCCCGGACTCGACCATCGCGCACTGGACGCTGCCACGCGCGCTCGCGCCCGGCGACACGCTGGTGGCCGAGATCGAGTGGCAGGCCCGGCCCAGCACGCTCCCGCGGCGCCAGGGGCGGCGCGGCCGGCGGTTCGACTTCGCCCAGTGGTATCCCAAGGTCGCGGTGTACGACCGGCTGGGGTGGCAGGCGCACCCGCTGTATCCCGCGGGCGAGTTCTACGGCGAGTTCGCCACCTACGACGTGGCGCTCGATCTGCCGGACGACCAGGTGATCGGCGCCACGGGCGTGCCGGTGGAGGGGGATCCGGGGTGGGAGCGGGCGAAGGCCGATACCCGAACCGTGGTTGATTACCAACGCGAATGGTACCGCTCCCCGCTCCTCGCTCCCCGGTGTGGCGCGGCGGCGGAAGGGCGAAAATGCGTGAGGTTCTTCGCCGAGCAGGTTCACCACTTCGCCTTCTCCCTCAACCCCGAGTACATCTACGAAGAAGGCCGGTACGAGGACGTCGTCGTGCGCGTGCTTTACCTGCCGGAGGACCGGCAGTCGTGGGGCGGGGGGATTGCCGTGGAGCGCACCGTGCAGGCGCTCGCCTGGCTCGACACGCTGTTCGGGAACTACCCCTGGCCCCAGCTCAGTAACGTGCACCGCATCGAGGGCGGCGGGACCGAGTTCCCCATGATGATCATGGACGGAAGCGCGTCACTCGGCCTCATCGTGCACGAGACGGGGCACAACTACACCATGGGCATCCTGGCCAACAGCGAGTGGCGCGAGGGGTGGCTGGACGAAGGGTTCACGAGCTTCCAGTCCGGGTGGTTCTTCGAGGCGCGCACCGGCCGGCCCGCCTATCCCGGCGTCGAGGGCAACGTGCTCTTCTGGGACCTCGAGGGCTGGAGCGAACCGGTCTCCATGGTCAGCGAGCGGTTCCGCGACTTCGAGACCTACGGTGCGATGATTTACACCAAGGGCCAGCTGTTCTTCGAGCAGCTGCGCTACGTCGTGGGCGACGACGTGATGCGCCGGATCCTCCGGACGTTCTACGACCGCTGGAAGCTGACGCACGTGGACGAGGCGAAGTTCCGCGCAGTGGCCGAGGAGGTGAGCGGGCAGGATCTGGGCTGGCTCTTCGGGCAGTGGTTGCACGGCACGGTGCTGATCGATTATCGGCTGAAGGACGTGGACCGTCGGCGGACGGCTGACGGCCGATGGCTGACGACTGTCGTGGTGGAGCGCCAGGGCGACGGCTGGATGCCGCTCGAGATCGGCGACGAGCGGCGGATTTACGCGCGGACCACCGGCCAGCCGGCAGCCGAGCGCGTCGAGTTCACGAGTGACACGAAGCCGGGTCGCCTGATGCTCGACCCCCGTGGGCGGTCGCACGACTGGAATATGCTGAACAACTACGAGCGGCGGCGGTTCCTGGGGCTGGGGCCGGCCGGTGGGGGAAAGACCGAGTGGCGGATCGACAACCCCACCCGGGAGACCTCGCGGCGCGACCGGTGGGTGTCGGCACTCATGCCCGTCGTGTGGTCGAACGACCTTGGCGGCCTGACGCTCGGCCTGCGAGCCCGGACCAACTATCTCGGCGCGTACGACCGGGGACTCGCCCTGGCGACGTACGGGTTGGGCGACGGTGCCACAGGCCGTTACGGTGTGTACTTCCGGCTCGAGAACCCGGTGGTGGCACGGCGACCGCGCACGACCACGTGCTTCGCCTTCTGGCGTGTAGAGGGCCGCACAGGCGTGGCCGTGGGCGCAGACCGGGCCCTGCGCTCCCGACCCGGATCGGACGCCGACCCGCGCGCGGGCTTCGACGCGATCTGGATGGCCACTCACGACCTCGGCTATCTCGACCCCCGGCTGTGGGACGACGCCGGAACGGTCGAGGCGGGTCCGTGGGTGTCCACCGCTTTTGAGCAGGGGGACGCGCAGTTCCAGGCCCGGCTGGGCGTGCGCGGCGGACTCGTGTACCGCGAGCCGGGGGTGGGGATCGTTTCCGCCAACCGGTACGACGTTGAAGGCTTCCTGCGCGGCGAAGGCGAGGCAAGCGTGCGGACTCCTTTCGCGGGCGGTACTACGCTGGGCGTGCGCGTCTACGGGGGCGCGTATCTTGCGGACTCCCGTCCGCCGCTCCAGCGGCGCATCATGGTGGCGGGGGCGGATCCCTTTGAGACGTTCTCCAATCCGCTGCTCCGCAGCCGCGGCGCCCTGCTCGCCCGCCCCGACTTCCATTATCATGCGCCGGGCGGCACCAATCTCCGCGGGTTCCGGGGCGACCTGGGAGGGCGCTGGGCCGTGGCGGCGAACGTCGAGCTGGCGAAGCCGGTGGTGCAGCGCCGGCGCGGGTTCGTGCGACAGCTTGCCCTCATGGGCTTCGTGGACGCGGGGGTCGTGGACTCGCTCGCGGTCCGGCCGGCAACGCCCGGGCGGTGGTACACGGCGCTCTATGATGGAGGGGTGGGGCTCGTGTCCCGGCACGCGCTGGGCGACCTCAGGTGGACCGTGCGGCTCGAGCTGCCGCTGGTCGTGAACCGGTGGGACGAGGCGCGCGATTTCGCCCTGACCCGGCAGCGGTTCGCGTTCCGCTGGCAGGTGAGCTTGGAGGACAGCTTCTGACCGACCGGCGAGCGTTCCTGGCCCGCACGCTGGGCCGGGCGGCGCGGGAGGTGGCGGTGCTGGCCGAGCGCCGGCTCGCGCCCCGCCGCTGGTTCCGGC
>JBOHSV010000098.1:0-1736 GCA_050921735.1 Gemmatimonadales bacterium
ACGCCGAGGTCATCGGCGCGCTGTTCCAGAGCTACAACTGGGACGGCGACGTGACGTGGCGCGGCGTGTGGTCCGGTCTCTACGGCCAGTTCCTCAATTACTGGTCGGTGAGCGTGAACCAGGCCTACAATCCCCCGACCTTCAGCGACCGGCGGACGCGGGGCGGCCCGCTGATGCTGAACCGCCCCGGCTACGAGTTCAACGTGAACGTGAGCTCCGACAGCCGGAAGCGGATCGTGGTCGGGGCGTTCGGCGGCCGCTATCACCAGACCTCCGACGACTACGACGCGTGGGCGGGGGTGGACGTGACCTACCGCCCGGTCCCCAACCTGTCGGTCAGCGTCGGGCCCAACTTTTCGTGGAGCCGGGAGCCCGGGCAGTTCGTGACGACCTACGGCGATCCCACGGCGAGCGCGACCTACGACAACCGCTACGTGTTCGCCGACCTCGACTTTCGCGAGGTGGCGGCAGGCGTTCGTGTAAACTGGACGTTCTCGCCGACGCTCTCGCTCCAGGTCTATGCCCAGCCGCTGATCTCGGCGGGCGAGTACCGCGGGCCCAAGGCGCTGGCACGGCCGCGGACGTTCGACTTCGACGTCTACGGAACGGGCGGCACGACGCTGGAAGACAGCACGACGCACTACTTCGTGGACGCCGATGGAGCGGCCGGGCCCGCGCCCCGCGTCCGCATCGACAACCCGGACTTCAGCTTCCAGTCGCTCCGCGGGAACGCCGTGCTGCGCTGGGAGTACCTCCCGGGCTCCACGCTGTTCCTCGTCTGGACCCAGAGCCGGTCGGACGACGACGGCGCGGGTGAGTTCCGCCTGCGGCGTTCGTGGGACCGTCTGCTGGAGGCCACGCCCGACAACATCTTCATGGTGAAGGTGTCGTACTGGTGGAATCCGTAGGCGGATAGACCGCCACCTCGGATCCGACGGCGAAGGTCACGGACACCGGCTTCGCGTCGTTCAGGAAGCGCCATGCCGGGCCGAAGAACGCGCTGAAGTCCAGCAGCAGCCGCCAGGCGAGCACCTCGCGCACGGCCCACGCGGGGTGCTCGACGCGGAACCGCACCAGCCGGCGGCCCCGCGTCCGGCCGAACCCCCACACCCGCTCCTTGCAGAAGTGCTCGAAGGTCGAGGCGGGCGGCACCGCCGCGCGCCCGGAGCCCGTGACGATCACGCACCCGCGCGGAGGCCGGTCGAGCAGGTACTCGGCGGTCACGGCGTCGTCCCGCCGGGCCGAGACGTAGGTCATGGGCAACACCGCGGCGGGCTGGCGATACCGCAGGCGCGAGACCACGGCGACCAAGGCGTTGGGCACGAGCTGGCGGACGAACAGCACCCCGGGTTCGCCACGGTGCCGTACGAGGGCGCGCAGGTTCAGCTGTGCGAAGCCGCCCAGCCAGGGGAACCGCCACCCGCGGACCCGGATTTCGCCGACGTGCAGCGCCACGAGGTTGACGTAGGTGCGCCCCTCCCACCGGTCCGGCTCGAGGGCGGCAGGCAGGTCGCGCCGCACGACCTCCTCGGGCACGTCGTACGTCACGAGCACCAGGTCGGACCAGCGCGCGGTCAGGAACGGGGGGGGCGGCGGGCGTGGGGGCGGGAGCGGGGTCATGGCCATCGACAGGGAACCACGGTGTGCCAATATATGAAGATCGATCCGTCGAGGGGGAATCCCGTGCCTCGCGCGGCCGATCTAGAGGCCTTCGCTGGGCGGGCGGGGCGGGGCGG
>JBOHSV010000099.1:0-7873 GCA_050921735.1 Gemmatimonadales bacterium
GCGCTACGTGAACGCCGCGGGCGACACGCTCGGCGCGCGGGCCGTCGCGCTGTTCGACTCGATCGAGACGCGGAGCGACCTGCGCGTCGCAGTCGCGTTCCGCACGCTGCGACTCGCGGGCGACCCCCGGTTGTGCCCGCATCCGGAAGCGGGTGCCTCGACGCTGGGCGGCGCGGAAGACGGGCGCACCCGGCTCTACGGCTGGCGGCTGTTCGGGATCTTCCGGATCGGCCTCGAGGAAGGGGGCAGCGCGGTCCATCCCAACCCCCGGAGCTGCCAGCGGGAGAAGCGGGTGGCGCTGGGCGGCCTGCAGCGCAGTCTGATCGTGGGCGCGCACGGCCTGCCCGAGGCCGCGCAGCTCTCGATCGCTCGCATCGGCGACCGCCTGCTCGCCGCCGTGCCCGCGGAGGTCACGACGCGGGCGGGAGCCGAGATGGTGCGCGCCGTGCTGGACAGCGCGCGGGCCGGCGGGCTCGCCCTCCGGGGTGCCACGCTGGTCGGCCTCGCGAACGGCTACATGCAGTACGTGACGACCGAGTCCGAGTACGGCGCGCAGCACTATGAGGGCGGGTCCACGCTGTACGGGCCGGCGACCGCCCGGGTGCTTGGGACCGAGCTGGGCGTGCTCGCGGGGGCGCTGGCGCGGGCCGGCGGGAGTCCGCCGTCGAGCGTGGACTCGCTCATCGCGTATCCCGGCGAGGCCGTCGCCCTTCTGCCCCGGCGGGACGCGGGCCCGCCGCCCGAGCGGGTGACCCGGCGATGGCTGGGCACCGCCTGCGCGGGCGACACGGTCGTGGCCCGGTGGGTTGACGTCCATCCCGGGCGACTGGTGCCCGCGGACGGGCCGGTGCTGCGGATCGAGCGGCGCGCGGGCTCGGGGTGGGAGATCGTGGCCTGGGACGACCATCGCGAGCTCGAGGTGCGCGCGCTGCGTTCGTTGGGTGGCCGGGGCTACGAGTGGGAGGCGCGCTGGACGGGTCCGCGGTTCGGGGGAGGGCTGCGGGTGGTGCTCGTGCGGCGGGCGGGGTTGGAGGAAGTGGCGGGGGCGTCAGTCGAGTGTCGGCGCGAGTGAACTCGCGGCTCGGCCCTGCTTGAGCCGCGGGGTCCTCACCCCCTGTCTCCCTCTCCCCCTCGCTGCGCTCGGGGCGAGCTCTTCGGGAGAGGGGGAACGTAATCGCGGAGTTGGAGGATCCGGAGGGACGGGAGGCTGGGGAGGCGCCGATCGTTCGTGAGGAAGGCGGAACAGCCCGCGCTTAGTGCCGCGCCCAGCTGGAGCGCGTCGGGCGTACGAAGGGCGTACAGAGCCCGCAATTGCGCCGCCCCTCGGAGCTGCGGTCGATCGAGGTCAACGAGCCGCAACCCGCGGCCGCGCGTCAGGAGCGCCTCATAACGCGCGGCAAGACCGAGATTCCCCACGCGGTACGGTGCCACGAGGACCTCAAGGAGGGTGAGGGCGGACGTGACCATGGGGCGCGCGCCGCGATCGGCAGCCCGGAAGAGGGGCGCGAGGATCGGGGCGTAGGTGGCGTGGTCCTCGATGAAGTAGATGAAGACCGCCGTGTCGCACGCGACCGCGCCCGAGCCCAGATCATCGATCAATCCCACGCGCGGCGCTCCTCGGCGACATGGCGAGTGGCGTCGGTGCCTGCCCAGACTTCCTTGCCGAGGCCCCGCAGATCGAGCAGCGAAAGCGGCTCGCCGCCCTCCAGCGCCTCCGTGAGCAGGTGGGTGGTCTCCCGGGCCACCGAGCGGTGGTTACGCTTGGCGCGGGCCTTGAGCCGCCGGTAGAGGGCGTCGGGCAGGTTCTTGACGTTGAGGGTGGCCATGGGTGCCTCCGTTATACCTCCAATATGGAGGAAACACCCTTACCCCGCCAGCTTCCCCATCTGCTCCACCAGCCGCACCATCGCCCACGTGTCGCGCTGGCAATAGTCCAGCAGGTCCCGGCGCACGCGGTCCCGCTCGTGCCGCGGGATCTTGTCCGCCACGAACAGGAGCCGCGCGATCTCCACGCTCGCCACTCGCCCGTCCACGATCACCAGGTCGCTGTAGGTCAGGTCGGGGACGAGCGGCGTGAGGATGTCCTTGAGACTGAAGCTGCCGTTGAAGTCGGGGTGATAGACGCAGTTCTTCACCACGGGGTGAAGATCGAGCAGTTTCGCCTCGAGCGCGGCGAGCTCACGCGCGAGGTCCGGGACGGCCCGTTGCAGGTCGCGGATCCGCATCTTCTCGAACGGCGTGTACGTCACGATGCGGTCGGCCCCGGCCGTGGCGCGGACCATCGCACGGGCGAGGGCCGGTCGAGCGTCGTCCGGGCCCTCGGCCAGAAACGCGGCGTGCGTGTACGTCCCGTCGGGCTGGCGCTCGTGGTAGCTGAACTGCGCCGCGGCCTGGTGCCAGGGACCCATGCCCGGCCAGACGGGAATGGCGCGCACGATGGTCTCGAAGTCGAGAAAACCCAGGCGGCTCGCGCCGGTGAAGGGCTCCAACTCGCGTGCCAGGGTGGGCTCGACCACGAGGCGGTCCTGCGCCATCGCCCGGAGCTGGCGGCGCTGCGTGAAGTTCAGCCGCTCGGTCTCGGGCAGGTCCGCGATGCGGTGGATCCCGCGCCTGAGGTAATCCGCCGTGCGCTTCGGCCCCACGCCCGTCAGGTTGCTGATATGATCCCGTGCATCCGGCCAGCAGCGCCCCATGAAAGGACACTCGTGCGGCTCGAAGCAGTGCAGGCCGATGGGAACGTCGGGCAACGGCCCCGCGAGCATCGCCTTCTGCCGTGCGAGCTCCTCGGGCACGCCGGGCAGAAACCCGGCGACCGGCTGGGCGACGTCCGTGCGGGCGAACAGGTCGCCCGAGTCGGGGTGACGGAATTCCTTGTTCAGGTGCATCACCTCGGCGCCCGTGACATTCACGCCGCACGCAGCGGCGACGTACGCTTGCACGGCGACGTCGGGGATGTGCTGGTCTTTCTGCGAGCTGGACGACTTCACCTCGGTGACGCGGTAGCCCGAGCCCTGGCGCTCGAGGACGTCGATCGCGACGTAGGTGTCTTGGGCCGTGAACGTCGCCTCGAACACGGCCGGCGCGCCGCCGGCGAGGGCGCTCCTGGTCGCGGCGACCCGCTCGGCCACCGCCTTGTGCGGCAGGTCGATCAGCACCCCGCCCGGATAGCGGGTGCGCGCCGCTTCGCCCACCTGCCGGCCCTGGTCGAACAGGTCCTGGAGGACCTTGTTGGGCTGGAGCTCGACCGCGTCCGGCTCGTGCACGGTCCACCACAGGAGCTTGTGGCATTGGCAGCCGGTGACGAAGCGGGATTTGCTCAGCATGGGTACAGAGTACCGCGGGGGTGGGACGTTCGGGAGACGAGGCCCCTCCCTATGCAGGGTACCAGTTCTTCTCCCAGGCATGCGCCTCGAGCCTCGACAGCAGGGTGGGCGGCAGCGGCCCCTTCTCCGCCGCCGCGACGTTCGTCCGCACGTGCGCCGAGCGGCGCGTTCCCGCGATCACCGTGGACACCGCGGGCGCCGAGAGGCAGAAGCGCAGGGCGAGCTCCGGCAGGGTCCGGACCTGATCGTCGAGCAGTCGGGCCAGCGCCTCCGCCCGCCGCTCGGCCTCGGCCCGGCGGTCACCGGCGAAGTATTCTTCGCGCCAGTCGCCGGGCGGGAACACGGTGGCGGCGCGGATGTGGCCGGTGAGCGCGCCCTCGTCGAACGGCACGCGGGCGATCACGCCGAGCGGCTTCGTCCGGGCGAGATCGAACAACGCGCGCTCGGGTGACGGATCGTAGATGTTGTAGATCGCCTGGGCGGTCTCGAAGATCGGGTCACGGAGCAGGCGCAGCGCGGTGTCGGGAGCGTGATCGTTGATCGAGATCCCCCAGTGCAACACCTTCCCTTCCTGCTTGAGCCGGACGACCTGCGCGTAGGACGCCTCCCATTCGGGATCGTCGAGCCAGGCGTCGTGCCAGACGTGGAACTGTTGCAGGGGCAGGGCCTCGACGCCCAGGTTCTTGAGCGATTTCTCGGTGCTCGCCGCGATATGCCGGGCGGGAAAGACGTCTCTGACCCGCGCCCCCGCCGCGCCGGGCCACTCCTGGTTGAGCGGCGGGATCTTGGTGGAGACCACGACGCGACCGGAGCGGAGCTCGTTTCGCAGCGCCGCGCCGATCAGGCGCTCGCTGTGGCCGTCGCCGTACGCCAGCGCCGTGTCGAAGAAGGTGATGCCGTGGTCGAACGCCTCGCGCAGCGCCTGACGGCCCTGGCGGTCGTCCACGCCGCGCCACTGACCGCCGCCCACGCCCCAGCCGCCGAAGCCGAGCTCGCTGACCTGGTATCCGGTGGTGCCGAGAGGTCGGGTGTTCATGGTCCCCGGCGCAAGTCTAACCTACGTTCGCCGAGATCGGGCGACCCCGGTGCACGAGCCCGAAGAGCCCGGCCATCACGGCGACCCCCAGCGGCACGACGAGCAACGAGGCACGCAGCCCGTGCGCATCGGCCAGCGCGCCGGTTACGTACGGCAGGGTCATGCCGCCGCTGAGCGCGAGCACGAACGCGACGCTGAACGCCGTGCCGGAGAGCGCCGGGTAGCGGTCGCCCACGTAGCCCAGGACGATCGGGAACACGCCGCCGAACCCCGCTCCTACGAGGAGAACCCCCAGGGCGGCGGCCGAGGGCGCCCGGGCCGCGAGGAGCGCGAGCGCCCCAGCGAAGGCGACCGCCATCGAGGCGAGGAGCACCGCGGCGGGCGAGCGGCGCTCGAGCACGACGCTCAGCCCGAGCCGCGCCACCGTCATAGCGAACCAGTACAGCGAGACGAAGTAGGCCGCGTTGCCCGCGCCCACCCGGAGCTCCTCGCTCACGTACGCGGCGGTCCAGCCGCCCACGGTGACCTCCAGACCGCTCTCGCAGAACAGCACCAGGCCGAACAGCCACAGCGCGCGGTCCCGCAGCAGTCCCAGGACCGTGCCGAGCGGGACGCCGTGCGGCTGCTTGGGCGCGGGGAACCGGATGGCGGTGAAGAGCGCCAGCGGTACGGTGACCACCGCCCCGATGGTCGCCAGGATCGCGCCATACGGGTGCGCGTCCTGGAACAGCCCGAGCAAGAGCGGCACGCCGAACGCGCCGATCCCGAAGAAGATCCCCAGCAGGCTGAGCCCCGCGCTCCGCTGTCCCTCGTGGATGTCGGCGACGAGCGCGTTGGTCGCGCCGTTGACCACCCCGCCGCCCAGCCCGATGGCGAACACGCCCGCGCGGAACAGCGCGATGTCGCGCGCGAGGGCGATGGCCTCGATCCCCAGCCCGATGAGGGCCGTCGCGAGCACGAGCGGGACCCGGTATCCGTAGCGGTCCACCACGGGCCCGAAGAGGAGCGAGCCGACCAGGATCCCGAACGTGAGCAAGGACAGCAGCGCACCCGCGCCGGCCCGGTCGAGCCCGAAGCGGGCGATGACCGCGGGCAGGATGGGCCCGAGGGCGGCGAAGACGATGCCGAACAGCAGCATGCCGCTCGCGGCCGCGGCGAAGACGAGTCGCCGGCGGTAGGCGGCGGTGGTGGGCATGCGGCGTATTCTCCGTCTCGTGAGCAGCTACAGCTCGACGTCTCCTCCTGGGTCACTCCGCTCAAGGCGCCGCAGGGCGTCTCGCGCCCGTTCCAGCCTGCGCGCCCGTTCCGCCTCATCGACTACCGCGCGCGACCAGTTCGGCGGCTCTTCCTCCTCCCGTGGTGTGCGACCTTCACGACGTGCACCCGTGGGACCGAGTCGTTTCTCAGCCAGAAATCGAGCTCGTAAAGTTCCGAGTCACCGGCGAACAGGGCCCGGAAGTCTCCGTACTGCACCAGCAGGCCCACCGACGAATTGTTCTGGTCCCCGCTCGCGGGGGGCGGGAGCACTCGAATCCGCGCCGCGCCCAGAGTGATGGTGCGCGCGGTGGGGCGGAGGTACTGCGCGCCGCTCGCCGCGACGGCGTGGATCGTCCGCTGGTACGTCGCGGTGGTGTGTGGGACGCCGTTGTCCAAGTAGTAGCGCACGACGGTACCGTTCAGCACGGCCGCCATGCCGCCGATGTGGTCGGCGTGGTTGTGGCTCGCGACCACGAGATCGAGCGTGTCGATGCGCAGGGCGCGCAGCTGGCGCAGGATATCGCCGCTCGGGCCCGCGTCCACGAGCGCGGTCTTCCCGCCTTCGCGGATCACGACGGCGTCCCCCTGACCGACGTCGAGGAAGCGGAGCTCGAGCTGCTGGCCGGGGAGGGGTATGGCCAGGAGCAAGAGCGTAGCGACCAGCCGAGCAGTCACGATTCGGTGATCCGCGTGATTTGGTAGCAATCTGCGCTTTTCTGCACTCGGCACAACAGCGGCCCGACGGTATGCTCCACGCGCGGTCGGCAGCGCTTGTGGGATCTCGCGTCTAGGAGCCTGTCCGAATAATCCCGTGGGCTCTGTTCCCACGGGACTCGGTTTCGCATCATAGCGCATGGCCAAAACCTTTCGCCCCTACGAGCCGAATCAGCTGTTGCTGCTGCCGCCCGCCCTGGCCGACTGGGTGCCCGAGCACCACTTGGCGCGATTTGTGAGCGAGGTGGTAGGCACGCTGGATCTGTCGGCGATCGAGGACACCTACGAAGAGGATCGCGGGGCCCCGCCGTATCACCCGTGCATGCTCGTGACGGTGCTCCTGTACGCCTACGCGACGGGGGTCTATTCGTCCCGCCGGATCGCGGCGCACCTCGACGACAGCGTGGCGTTCCAGTTCCTGGCAGCGGGCAATCGCCCGGACTTCCGCACGATCAGCGACTTTCGCCGGCGGCACGGGGCGGCCCTGACGACGCTGTTTACGCAGGTGCTGCGGCTGTGCCAGAAGGCGGGTCTGGTGAAGCTGGGCCGGGTGGCGGTGGACGGCACGAAGCTCAAAGCCAATGCCTCCAAGCACAAAGCCATGAGCTACGGGCGCATGAAGACCACGGCGGCGGCGCTCGAACGCGAGGTGCAGGAATTGTTGCAGCGGGCGGCGCAGGTCGATGCCGACGAGGATCGGCGCTATGGCAAGGACACGCGGGGCGACGAGCTGCCCGCCGAGCTGGCGCATCGCGAGGCCCGCCTGCAGAAGATCCGGGAGGCGATGGCAGCGCTCCAGGCGGAGGCACAGGAGCAGGCGCGGGCCGAGGGGAAGGATCCGCACGGGGTGGAGCCGAAGAACACGGCCCAGCGGAATTTCACCGATCCCGAGTCGCGCATCCAGAAGCAAGGGCGGACCTACCTCCAGGGCTACAACGCCCAGGTGGCGGTGGACGCGCACGCGCAGGTGATCGTCGCGCACCACGTCACGGCGGTGGCCCCTGATGTCCAGCAGCTGGTCCCGCTGGTGCAGCGGATTCCCCAGCGGCTGCGGCGGAAGCCGAAGCAGGTGCTGGCGGACGCGGGGTACTGGTCCGAAGCGAACGTGAAGGATCTGGAGCGGCGGGGGATCGAGCCATTCATTGCCCCCCACCGCCGCAAACACACCGATCCGGTGCCCCCCGCGCCGCGCGGGCGGCCGCCCGCGGGGCTCTCGGCCAAGGAGCGGATGGGGCGCAAGCTGCTCACCCTGCGCGGGCGCGCCACCTATGCGTGGCGCCAGATCCTGCCGGAGCCGGTCTTCGGTCAGATTAAGCATGCCCGCGGCTTCCGCCAGTTCTTGCGCCGCGGGCTCGCGCGGGTGCAGGAAGACTGGGCGATGATTTGTACGGTGCACAATCTGTTGAAGCTCTACCGAGCGACGGCATGAGGCCCCGCGGTCGACGCTGTCCCTCGCGACCCGCCTCCCCACCTCGAGAAATCCGCCATCCGCTGGCGCGCGTCCGCGTCCTCATTGGCTAATTCTCGGACGGGCTCCTAGCGG
>JBOHSV010000100.1:0-1738 GCA_050921735.1 Gemmatimonadales bacterium
CCGCCAGCGCCACTGCGTGGAGCCGCGCGCGCACCGTGGCCGTGACGGGGGCGGCGGGCGGTGCCGCGACGTCGAGCTCGTAGACTCCCGGGACGAGATCCTCGCCGCGGACGCGGATGCGCGCCGTCCCGCGCTCCGCCTGGCCGAGCGCGACCTCGCCCCCGTCCCGGTACGGCTGGCCCGTTGGCTCGTACAGATGCACGGTGGCGCTCTGGGTCGCCGAGTCGGGCAGGGTGACGGCGATCTCGAGCGTGGCTCCCGCCACCGGCGCCTCGAGGAAGTAGCGCTGGACCCGCGCCGCACCGATGGAGCGCCGCTCATCCGCGAGCGCCCTGGCCGTCAGGTCGTGCGGCACCACCACCGTGCTCACCAGCCGGAACAGCGGCCCCGCGAGCGTGTCGCTGGGATTGAAGGCCGCCACGCTGCCGACGTACGCGCCCGGCGCGTCGAGCGCTCCGGTCCGGCGCACCACCGTGATGTCCGTCGCGCCGGGCGCCGCGTCCACGAGCGACGGCGCCCGGAGCCAGGGGACGTCCGGGCGCAGCAGATACTGGGCCGCGCGGCGCCCGGTGGCGTGGCTCACCTGAAACACGTCCAGCGTATCACCGGGGCCGCCGAGCCCGTCGCGCCGAAACGCCGCGGAGGCCCCCGCCCCCGTCCGGATCACGTACTCCGAGCCCTGGTGCCCGGCGGTGAGCCACTCGTACGCTTCTGGCAGGTGCGGGAGGCCCGCCCCCTGGTCGAGCACGGTGGCGCCGCGCAAGCGGCGCCCCGAGGCGCGGAGCGCCTGCGCGATGTCGGAGCCGGTCACCGGCCGGGACTCCTGCGCCATGGCCGACAGCAGGCACGCCGCCAGGCCCGCCACCTGGGGTGCGGCCATGCTGGTGCCCAGCTTGACCTCGTCTCCCGTGTT
Organism: Gemmatimonadales bacterium; assembly: GCA_050921735.1. GTDB lineage: Bacteria > Gemmatimonadota > Gemmatimonadetes > Gemmatimonadales > GWC2-71-9 > DATLXT01. The sequence continues at coordinate 914 of JBOHSV010000100.1, forward strand.
CCAGCGCGGGACCGTCGAGAACGCCACGCCGGGCGCCAGGAGGTCGGGCTTGGCCAGCTCGGCGCCGCGGGCGCTCCACGGGCCGGGCACGTCGGCGGCGGGGGCCCGGCCGGGCTCGGGCGGGCGCGCGAACACGCCCGGGAACGTCGCGCCGACCGTGAGGGCCAGATCGGCGGAGCCGGGCAGCCCGAGGGTCGACAGGCCCGGCCCGTCGTTGCCCGCGCTGATGACGAAGACCACACGCGGGTGCGCCATGATGAACGCGTTCACGAGCGAATCGATGACCGCGCGGCCCTCGCGCTCGTTACCCACCCCGAAGCTCAGGTTGAGCACGAGCGGCAGGTTTCGCTCGCGCGCGAACCGCGCGGCGTAGGCCATGGCACGCGCGATCGATCCGTGGACGGTGATGCCGCCGCGCGCGTCGTTCGCGATCTTCAGCCCGATCAGCTGAGCACCCGGCGCCACGCCGTGGAAGCCGGCGACGTCGTACAGGTTGTGCCCGGCGGCGATGCCGGCCACGTGCGTCCCGTGACCGGACGTGTCGAAGTACAGGTCGAGGCGGGGTGCGCCGTCGACCTCCTGGAAATTGGCGGCGAGCGTGATCGGCCGTCGGCCGAGCGTCACGGTCTCGCGTCCCTGACGGTAGTCGTGCAGCGGCATCTCGTCCTCGAACGACCCGTTCAGATTGGTGTCGAGGAACACCGCCCAGCCATCCGTGACCCGCGCGACCACGAGGGGAAACTCGTCGGTGTTGTGGCCGTTGCCGTTGAGATCGGCCGCCGGCGGATTGCCCAGCGGCAGCTCGCGCAGCACGCCGGCGTACCA
>JBOHSV010000101.1:0-2825 GCA_050921735.1 Gemmatimonadales bacterium
GGCCTGGGCAAGACGATCGAGGCGAGCATCATCTACAAGGAGCTCGCGATCCGCGGGCTCGCGCGCCGCGTGCTGATCCTCACGCCGGCGTCGCTGGTGGGTCAGTGGCGCGGGGAGCTCGAGGAGAAGTTCTTCGAGCGCTTCGAGACCCCGACCGATCCCGACGACTGGGACCGGGCCACGAAGGCGGTCGTGTCGCACGACCGCGCGCGCTCGCGCCGGCACGCCGACGGGATCTTGCGGCATCACTGGGATCTCGTGATCGTGGACGAGGCGCACAAGATCAAGAGCCACCGCGGCGCCACCTACCGGTTCATCGAGAAAATCGAGCGGGATTTCATTCTGCTGCTCACGGCGACGCCGCTCCAGAACGACCTGCGCGAGCTGTACAACCTCGTCACTCTGCTGCGGCCCGGGCAGCTCGGGACGTGGGAGGAGTTCAGGAGCGAGCACCTGGTGGCCGGCGACCGCCGCCAGCCCAAGGACCCCGACGCCCTCCGCGCGCTGACGCACGAAGTCATGATCCGCACCCGGCGCTCGAGCGTCGTGGACGACCTGGACCTGCCGCCGCGCCGGCCCCGGCAGCCCGAGGTCCGGCTGACCAAGGCCGAGGCGGACCTGTACGACCGCACCACCGAGTTCCTGCGCCGCCTCTACCGCGAGGGCTTCGTTCAGCCGCAGCAGCAGGAGGAAGAGGCGGAAGACGCGACTCCCCGACGGCGGCGGTCCGGGAAGGGGATGCTCCAGCTCGCGGTCATCCACCTGCGCCAGCGACTGTGCTCCTCGGCGAAGGCGCTCGCCGAATCACTCGAGCACCTGGCGGATGGCGAGCGCATCAGTCCCGAGTATCGCACCGTCGCACGCCGGCTCGCCGAACGGGCGCGGAAGATCAAGACGCATGCCAAGCTGGACGTGCTGGCCGAGGTGCTGAAGGAAACGCCCGACCGGGTAGTGGTCTTCAGCGATCACCGCCCCACGATCCAGCTGATCGAGCAACGGGTCCGGGCGCTCGGCCGCACGCCGGTCGTCTACTGGGGGGCGCACGCGACGCCGGAGCGGGACAAGCGCATCCGCGCCTTCCACGACGACGCGCGCAGCGTGCTCATCGCCACGCGTGCGGGCAGCGAAGGCCGGAACCTCCAGGTCTGCAACGTGCTGGTGAACTACGACCTGCCGTGGAACCCGATGGTGGTCGAGCAGCGTATCGGGCGCCTGCACCGCATCGGGCAGAAGCGCGAGGTCCACATCGTGAACCTCGCCGCCCGCGGGACCATCGAGTCGTACATCCTCCAGCTGCTCGACCGGAAGATCAAGCTGTTCGAGCTGGTGGTGGGCGAGCTGGATCTGATCTTGGGCGAGTTCGGCGGCGCGCAGAAGTTCGAGGGTCGGCTCGCCGACGAGTGGCTCGCTTCGGAGAGCGAAGAGGACTTCGCGCGGCGGGTGGAGACGATCGGCGCCGACATCGAAAAGAGCAGCGCGGCGGGGAAGGAGCAGGAACAGCTGAACTCGCTCATTGCGCCGGACGACAACGCCACGCGGCTCGAGCGCCGGTTCGAGACCCTGTCGGTCCCGGGGCGCCTGCGACTCGGCTACGGCACGAGTCAGCTCGTCAAGGCCGCCGGCTGGGACGCGAAGCGCCACCGGCTCGGCGTGCACGTCACGGACGTCCTCGAGGCGCTCGAGTCCATCGAGCCGATCGGGGGCATCACGACGCCCGAGCCGGCCGGCACTCATCCCGAATACGGTCAGCTGGTGCGCCTCACCGGCGTGAGCAGCTCCGGGCGCGCCATCGCGCTCGTGGCGCGGGTGGACCGCCTTCCTCTGGCGCTCGTCGACATCGCGGTGGACGCCGGATGACGCGCCGCCGCAAGCCCCAGCGCAAGCCTCGCCCCAAGCCTGCTCCCCCGGCGCCGGAGACAGGCGGCGACGGCGATCCCCTCGCCGACGCCCGGATCCTGGCGCTGCTCGAGCGCTACTGCGGCCTGGCCGGGGTCGAGATGGCGCCAAGGGGCGCGGATTTCCTCGAGCTGAACCTGCCGCCGGCCGAGCGCGTCCACTTTCGCGACCGCGACTCGCTGCGGCTGGCGCTCTCCCTGGACGGCCTGGCGCGCCACCCCGACGCCGAGATCGCCGTGCTCGGCAGCCCGTTTATCTCGCACCTCATCGAGGCGATCCGGGCGCGGGCGGGGCGCATGGCGCTCGGCCTGATCCCGCCGGCCTCACCCCCTGTCCCCCTCTCGCTTCGGGAGAGGGGGGACGATAGTGGGGTCGACCTGCCCATTCCCGTACGCGATGGCGTGGCGAAGGTGGCCACGGCACAGCTGGCCGCGCATCCGGTAGGACGGCTGATCGCACGCGTCGTGCTGCGCGCCGGCGCGGCCGTCGAAGAGGCCGTGGTCGAGAGCGACGTCTTCGATTTGTCGACGGGCACGCCGTTGAGTGACGACGTCGCCGGCTCGTTCCAGGATCTCGAGGCGCACCGGGTGGACCCGGCGGATGCCGATGCGATCCCGGGCGCCGTCTCCGTGGCGCCGCGCGAGCCCGACGAGCTGCTGCGGTTGTTGCTCGGAAACCTGCGGGACAAGAGCGCGGAGCGAGTCGCAGCCCGGCACGCCGCGGCCGAGCGCGAGCTCGCTGGCGAGCTGGATCGGCTCGACCGGTACTTCGCTTCCACCCTCGCGGACAAGACCGATCCGGAAGAGGTGCGCACCATCACGGCCCTGCACGAGCGGCGCCGCACAGAGGAAGTCCGCCGGTACCAGGTGAAGGCGATCGTGCACCCGCTACAGCTCGTCGAGGCTCGCCTCCTGGTGCAGCGCGTCGAA
>JBOHSV010000102.1:0-3162 GCA_050921735.1 Gemmatimonadales bacterium
GCCGGAGGCAGCTCGCGACAAGCGGCCCGCCTGGGCGGCGGGTGCCGGGGCGCTCGGCGCGCTCGGACTCCTCCTCTGGAAATTCAAGTTCGCGCTCGGCTTCCTGCTCACGAAGGGGAAACTGCTCCTGGGCGGGCTCACCAAGGCGGGCACGCTGTTCTCGATGGTGCTCTCGTTCGTGGTCTACTGGCAGGTGTGGGGCTGGACGTTCGCCGCGGGGCTGATCGGCGCGCTGTACGTGCACGAAATGGGGCACGTCGCGGCGCTCCGCCGCCTGGGGATCAAGGCCGACGCGCCGATGTTCATCCCGGGACTCGGCGCGTTCGTCCGGATGCGGCAATACCCCGCGAATCCGCGTGAGAACGCGCGCGTCGGACTCGCGGGGCCGATCTGGGGGCTCGGCGCTACGCTCGCGTGCTACGCGACCTTCCTCGCGACCGCCGCGCCCTTCTGGGCGGCCGTCGCCCGCGTGAGCGCCTGGCTCAACCTGTTCAATCTGCTCCCCGTGTGGCAGCTCGATGGGGGACGCGGGTTCCACGCCCTGTCGAAGACGCAGCGCTGGATCGCCACGGCGGTCGTCGCGGGCGCGTTGCTGGTGACCACCGAGGGTCTGCTGATCCTGCTGCTGGTCGCCGCCGCGCTCCAGGCGGGTTTCGCGCGCGCGCCGGCCGACGGCGACCGGCGGGCGCTGGCGGAATACGCGGTGCTCACGATCGCGCTCGCCGCCCTCACGACGCTCGCCGTGCCGGGTGTCGCACCGCACGGCCCTTGACTGGGGTGGGGGCCATTCTAGGTTAGACCCACGCTATGCCGTACATCATCGCCGAGCCGTGCATCAACGTCAAAGACCGGTCCTGCGTGGACGTCTGTCCCGTGGATTGCATCTACGAAGGCGAGGACCAGCTCTACATCCACCCGGACGAGTGCATCGACTGCGGCGCGTGCGAGCCTGAATGCCCGGTGACCGCGATCTTCCCCGAGGAAGACACGCCGCCTCAATGGAAGGACTACATCGCGAAGAACCGGGACGTGTTTCAGGGCGACAACCCGCCCGGCAAGCCCCAGCCCAAGGGCGCCTAACCGACCAGCCGGGCTTCCTGCGCCGCGACCTGGCGCATCCCCTCCACCACGGTCTTCATGTCCTGCTGCAGGCGGTCGAGCTCGACCGCGGCGCGTTCCGGCGTGAGCTCGCCGGCGGCGGCGCGCACCGCGACCCGATTGAGCGCGCGCGCCTTGTCGAGCAGGTCATCCATGAGCGCGCGCAAGGCGAAGTACCGGCGCCGCTCGTCGTAGGAATGGCTGAACCGGCGGATCAGCTCCTCCGTCGCCAGCCCCCGGGCGTGCTGCAGCAGCTCCTCCGGGCTTCGACCGAAGAGCTCCTCCTTGTCCCACACCTCGGTGCCGCCGTCCTCGGAATACCACAGCCGCCCGCGCCACCACGCCTCGTCCTCGAGCCGCAGGCGCAGCATGACGCGCCACTGGACGCCGCCGACGTTCACGTAGCCGACGAAGCCCTGGCGGATCGGTTCGACCTGCGGCACGGGGTGAGCAGCGGGCATCGAGGAACGCTACCACGGCCCCGGCGGTCGCGGAAGTCCGACTACCCCAGGGACGCCAGGAAGTCGCCCAGCGCGCGGCCGACGGCGAGCGGTTGCTCGAGCGGCGCCAGGTGGCCGGCAGCGGGGATGACGGCGAGTTGCGCGCCGCGAATCGCGGCGGCCAGCCGCTCCGCGCCCGGCGGCGGCGTCAGTTGATCGTCCGCCCCCACGAGCACGAGGGTGGGCACGGCGATCGCCGGCAGCGACGCCGTGGCGTCGGGGCGGTCGCGCAGGGCGCGCAAGGCGCCCGTCAGGGCGGGGAGCGGCCAGCGGTGCATCATCGCCCGGACCTCGGCCACCAGCTCCGGTTGCTCCTCGAACGTGGCGCGCGCCAGGATGCGCGGGAGCAGCCGCTCCGCCACCGCCGCCGGGCCGCCGCGCTCGGCGAGCGCGATCATCTCGTTCCGCCCCCGCTTCGCCTCCTCCGAATCGGCCTCCGCACGCGTGTCCGCCAGCACCAGGGCCCCGACGCGGTCCGGGTGCCGGCGCACGAGATCGAGCGCCACGTACCCGCCCATCGACAGGCCGCACACCACGGCACGGCGCACCGCGAGCGCGTCGAGCACGGCGACGAGATCGTCCGCGTACCGCGCGATCGAATACCCGTCAGCGGGGACGCTCGACGCGCCCGCGCCGCGCAGGTCGGGCGCGATGCGCTTGACCCGCGCCAGGGCGGCCAGCTGGTGGCGCCACATGGCCCGGTCGAACGGGAACCCGTGCACGAACAGCATCGGCGGGCCGTCGCCCCGCACCTCGACCGAAATCTCGGCGTCGCCCGCCGGCACGCGCAGCGACTCTCGCGCCGCGCGGCCCGCCGTTCGCGGGCCGAAGAACTGCGCCAGCTCTTCGGACATGGGCACCGGCCGGCCCACCCGGTCGATCATCACGAACACGATGTCCGCTTCGGCCACGACCACGCGATCGACCGCCCGCGTGGCGACGTGGTGCAGCGTGACGCTCGTCGTGCCGCGCTGAGTCACGGCCGTGTCGATCCGCAGGACCTCGCCGGGGTACACGCCCGCGCGGTAGTCGACGGTGACGCGGCGCACGGCCGGCCACGCGTTGTTGCGCTTGAACAGGTCCATGCCCGGGCCCCGGGCCAGCGCCTCCCAGCGGGCCCGCTCGAACAGCTGGAGGAACGCGGCCTCGTTGAGATGGCCGTAGGCGTCGCACTCGTACGGGTAGACCGTCACCTCGACGGACGGGAGGGCCGTCATGTCCCGAGCTCCGGCGGCGGGGGAGCAAAAGTATGCCAGAACACAACTCGTTGCACGTTGCACGTTGCACGTTTCCCGAGAACAGCGAATGCCTTGCCGCCGTACGTCGAATCGAGGACGAGCCCGTGCGCGGCCGCGAGGCGGCGGGCGGACTCCCCCGCGGGCGTCGGGTGGCCGTAGCCCGCGCCCAGCCCGTTCACTACGGCAATGCGGAATGCGGAGTGCGGAATGCGGAGGGAAATCCCGACGCGCTCCAGTAATCGGACGGCCCCGCGGGCGAGCCACGCCACGCGCCATCCGTTGGCCACGATCGCCGGTGCGACGCGCACCGCGATCACGCGGACGGG
>JBOHSV010000103.1:0-3467 GCA_050921735.1 Gemmatimonadales bacterium
GGCTGGCCCTGCTCGATGCCTACGGCGCGGAGGTGCTGCTGACCGATCCGCTCGAGGGGTCGGACGGCGCCATCGCGGCAGCGCACCGGCGCGCGGCGCAGGACCCGCGGCGTTACTGGTACGCGGACCAGTACGACCATCCGGCGAACGCGCGGGCGCACTACCGCACCACGGCCGAGGAAGTGTGGCGGCAGACGGAGGGCCGCGTGACGCATCTGGTGGCGGGTCTGGGGACGACGGGCACGCTCATGGGGGCGGGGCGGCGGCTGAAGGAGCTGAACCCGCGCGTCCAGCTCGTGGCCGTGCAGCCCGACGGGCCGTTCCACGGGCTGGAGGGGTTGAAGTTTCTCGCCGCGGCCGTGGTCCCCGGGCTGTACGATCCCGCGCTGCCCGACCGCCACGAGTTCGTGAGCAGCGAGGAGGCCGACGAGCGGGTGCGCCGTCTGGCGCGGGAGACCGGGTTGTTCGTGGGCTGGTCGGCCGGGGCGGCGGTCGTGGCGGCCGAGCGGCTGGACGCGCCGCCGGACGGCGTCGTCGTCGTGATCGCGCCCGACTCGGGCCAGCGCTACCTGAGCGAGGCGGAGCGGATCCGGGGAGGCGCCGCGTGAGCCTCGTCCTGCCGGAAGACGTCATCGCCCGCATCCGCAGGCACGCCGAGCGGGACTACCCGCGTGAAGCCTGCGGCTTGCTGGGCGGCCGCCCGGCGGGCGCCGAGAAACGCGTGGCCCGGATCGTCCCCGCCGTGAACGCGCGGGCCGACCGGCCCGGGGACCGGTATCTGATCGAGCCCGAGGAGTTTCATCGGGCGGCGGAGGCGCTGGCGCGGGAGGGGCTGGAGATCGTGGGGGTGTATCATTCGCACCCCGACCACCCGCCCCGCCCGTCGGCGTTCGACCGCGAGCACGCCCTGCCGTGGCTGAGCTACGTGATCGTCGAGGTCCGGGCCGGCCGCGCGCGCGTCGAGCGGAGCTGGTTGCTGGCGGACGATCGCGGGGCGTTCGTCGAGGAAGAGATCCGAACCGAGGAAGGGAGTGTCGCATGGCAGTCACGGTCTTGATTCCCGCGCCCCTCCGGCCGTACGCGGGGGGCCGCGAGGCGGTGCCGGTCGAGGCGACGTCGGTGGGCGAGCTGCTCGAGCGCCTCGGCGCGCAGCACGCGGAGCTGAAACGCCACCTCTTTGCCGAAGACGGCCGACTGCGCAGCTTTGTCAACGTCTACGTGAACGACCGGGACATCCGGCGGCTGGCGCGGGGGGATACGCCGGTCGGGCCCGGCGACACGGTGTCGATCGTCCCGAGCATCGCGGGGGGTACGGCGGTGGCCGAGCGGCGTCCGCAGCTGTCGCACGACGAGATCCTGCGCTATTCGCGCCACCTGATCCTGCCGGAGGTGGGGATCGAGGGGCAGACGAAGCTGAAGGCGGCGCGGATTCTGCTCGTGGGCGCCGGCGGTCTCGGGTCGCCCGCCGCGCTGTACCTCGCCGCCGCCGGCGTGGGAACGCTCGGCCTCGTCGACTTCGACGTGGTGGACCGCACGAACCTCCAGCGGCAGATCCTGCACGGCACGTCGAAGATCGGCACGTCGAAGCTCGCGTCGGCGCGCGAGCGGATCGCGGAGGTGATCCCCCACGTCGCCGTCGAGACCTTCGAGACGCGGCTCACGTCGGAGAACGCGCTGGACATCCTGCGGGGCTTCGACGTGGTGGTGGACGGCAGCGACAACTTCCCCACGCGCTACCTGGTCAACGACGCCTGCGTGCTGCTCGGCACGCCGAACGTGTACGGATCGATCTTTCGCTTCGAGGGGCAGGCGGCGGTGTTCGCGGCGAAGGACGGTCCGTGCTACCGCTGTCTCTACGCCGAGCCCCCGCCGCCGGGATTGGTGCCGTCGTGCGCCGAGGGCGGCGTGCTGGGCGTGCTCCCCGGGATTGTCGGCTCGATCCAGGCGATGGAGGCCATCAAGCTGGTGCTGGCGCGCGGCGAGCCGCTGATCGGCCGCCTGCTGCTGTTCGATGCGCTCACGCTGACGTTCCGCGAGCTGCGGCTGGAAAAGGACCCGGACTGTCCGGTGTGCGGGGCCCGCCCGACGATCACCGCCCTCATCGATTACGAGGCGTTCTGCGGCGTCGGCGCGGAGCCGGTGGCCCAGGGCGCGGAGATCACGGCGGCCGAGCTGCAGGCGGAATGGGCCCGCAACCCCGCGCTCGTCGTGATCGACGTCCGGGAGCCGCACGAGCACCAGATCGCGCGCATCGACGGCGCGCGGCTCATCCCGCTGGGGGACCTGCCGGGCCGGCTGGGCGAGCTGGACGGCCACGCCGATCTCGTCACCCACTGCAAGACCGGCGCGCGGTCGATGAAGGCGCTGCAGATTCTCAAGGGCGCGGGCTTCGCGCGCGTTCGCAACCTCCAGGGGGGGATCGAGGCCTGGAGCCGAGACGTGGATCCGACCGTGCCGCGCTACTGAGCGGCGCCGGTCATTCATGCCGAAGGGGGGATTCGAACCCCCACGGGCTTGCGCCCACTGCGCCCTGAACGCAGCGCGTCTACCAGTTCCACCACTTCGGCGCCGGGAACGGCGAATATAGATTGTTGTATAACCTCAAGTCAACGCGTATCTTGGCGCCGAACCGTGGACAAGGTCTCCATCGCGCGCAACCCCCGCGCGCGGCACGATTACCATCTCCTGGAGACGTGGGAGGCGGGGCTGGTGCTGACCGGCCCGGAGGTGAAATCGCTGCGGGACGGCAAAGCGAGTCTGGGTGAGGCCTACGCGCACGTGCGGGGAAACGAGGTCTGGCTCGAGGGCCTGACCATCGCTCCCTACGCCGCCGGCAGCTACAACAATGCGCCGCCGACCCGCTCGCGCAAGCTGCTGCTCCACCGCCATCAGGTGCGCAAGCTGATCGGCGCGACCACGCAAAAGGGTCTCACGCTCATCCCGCTGGAGCTGTACTTCAACGCGCGGGGCCGCGCGAAGGTGGCGATCGCGCTGGGCAAGGCCAAGAAGCTCCACGACAAGCGGGAGGATCTCAAGCGGCGCGTGATGGATCGCGAGATGGCGCGCGCCGTCCGGGAGCGACGCCGGTGATCGCGCAGGTCGTGGCGGTCCTGCTCGGGGCGCCGGATGCGGTCGTGATTGCGACGCCGCAGGACGAAACCCGCGTGCCCGTGGTCCGCGAGCGCGGCCCGGCGCTCGCCGCGCCGCTGCTGGAGCGCCCGCTGGGGCTCACGCTCACGCGCGAGGGCACCGGTACCACCGTCCGGCTCGGGGGCGCGACGTTCCACTTCCAGTTGGGGGTGCCGTACGTCCGGACCGGCTCCGCGGTGTACTCGCTGGTGGCGGCGCCCTACGCGCTGCGGGATACGGTGTTCCTGCCGCTGCAGTGGCTGGCGGAGCACGTGCCGCGCGTGCTCGACGAGCGCTATCGCTGGGACGGGGCGGCGGGCCGGCTGGTGGAGCTGCGC
>JBOHSV010000104.1:0-4514 GCA_050921735.1 Gemmatimonadales bacterium
CCAGGGGGCTGCCCGCGACGCGCGCCTCGAGCGCCGGGTCGCCGCCCGCCGGCAGGTCGGTGAGGAGCAGCGCCGACGCCCCCGCGGCGTGGGCGTCCCGCAGGAACCGCTCCACGCCGTAGGCGAGGACGGGATTCGCGTAGGTCATCAGCACGACCGGCACGCGGAGACCGGCCCGCCGGATCAGCCCGAGCACCGCCGCCATGTCCACACCCTGATCCAGCGCCACCTGCGTGGCGCGCTGAATGGTGGGGCCGTCGGCCAGCGGGTCGCTGAACGGCACCCCCACTTCCAGGAAGTCCGCGCCCGCCGCCTCGGCCCGTTGCGCGCCGTCGACGAAGGCATCGGGGGTGGGGTACCCCGCGGACAGAAACGGGATGAGCGCCGCGCGCCCTTCCCTCCCCACGGCGCGCCAGCGCGCGGCGATGGGGTGGTCAGACAAAGTAGTCGCTGACCTTGATGCCGTATTTGACGGGATCGGTGACCTTGATGATGGTCCGGGGGGAGCTGCCGTCCGGCCGGCGCTCGGCGAGATCCACCAGGGTGCCGGGGAACTGCAGCGCGCCGTCGGCCGCGACGACGAGGCGCACGACGGGCCGATGAATCTGGCTGACGTCGGGGTTCGCGGCATGCACCAGCGCGACTTCATACGTGTCGAGGATCACGCACGTGCCCACCGGATAAATCCCGATGAGGTTGATGAACGCCTTGACCACCACGGGGTCGTAGCCGCGGCGCGGGTTCTCCCACATTTCCTTCAACACCTGGTCCGGCTGGATCGGCACGGTCTGATACACCCGGCGGCTCGTCGCCGCATCGAACCCGTCCGCCACCGCTACCACCTTGGAGTAGATCGAGATGTCGCGCGGCCGGATCGACTTCGGGTACCCCGTCAGGTCGAGCTTCATGTGGTGCTCGTAGGCCACGATCATCCCGCGGTACGGGATCTCGCCGTAGCCGCGCAGGCCGAAGAGGGTCAGCACGCCGAGCCAGGGGTGCGCCTGCATGATGCGCCACTCTTCTTCGCTGAGCCCGCCCTGCTTGTTGAGCACCTCGAGCGGCACGCGCGACTTGCCGACGTCGTGGAACAGGGCGGCCATGCCGAGGTCGTAGAGCTGGAGCTTGGAGAGGCCGAGCTTGCGCCCGAGCGCCACCGAGAAGATGCAGACGTTGACCGAATGCGTGAACGTGTATTCGTCGTAGTCGCGCAGGGTGGTGAGTCCCATCAGCGACGACTCGTTGTTGAGCACCTGGTCGACGATGGCCTGGACGGCGCGCTTGACCTTCTTCACGTTGGCCGTGCGGCCCATCCGCACGCTGTTGATGACCTCCTTCGTGACCGCGACCGACCGGGCGTAGGTACGCTTGGCCGCTTCCTTCTGGCGCTCTTCCTCCTCCAGGTCCTCTTCGGTCTCGAGCGGCGCTTCCACGCTGACGTGGCTGACTCCCGCCTCCTGGAGCTTCTGCCCCAGCTCGAACACCTTGTTGGGATTCGGCTCCTTGGCGGCGTAGGACAGCAGGAGCGAGACGAAGATCTGCAGTTCCTTGCGCTCCACGCCTTCGTCGATTCGCACGGCCCCGACCCCGCACTGGCGCAGGACGCCGAGGATGTGGGAGAACGAGGCATAGTTGTCGAGATCGAGCCGCAAACGCGTAGAGTTCACGAAGATGAACTCGCCCTGGAGCCGCACCTCGAGCTCGCGCTCGACCTCGAGCAGGTGCCGGGTCTGGCGGTCCAGGTCGTCGAGCGATTTCTGGACCTGGGCGTTCTCGATGGGATAGAGCTTGAGGGAGCGGAACGCGGTGTACAGCACGACCAGAAAGTCCCGTCCCGCATGGCGCAGGAATCCGTCCGTCGTCTGGACGGTATCGGCGATCGAGGGCCGGCGGTCGGCGGCCGTCACGTGCCCGCCTCCCGCAGCGCCCGGCTGACCGCGTTGCGGACCAGCGGCTCCTTGTCGTCGCGCGCGCGCTGCAGCACCTCCCGGGCGTCCGCGGCGCGCACCTTCCCGAGCGCCATGGCGGCGCAGGCCCGCGTCTCCGGATCTTCTTTGCGGCCGAGCAGGCCCTTGGCCACGAGGAGCTTTTCGAGCACCGGGACCACCTTGGTGCCGCCCAGCGACCCATAGGCCTCGTAGAAACTCATCTTTTCGGTCAGGTCGGCGTTCTTCAGCTTGCCCCCGTTCACGGCCGCCTCGAGGCGCGCGAACACGTTGCGGTGCCCGCGCTGGCCCAGGAAGCGGACCGCGGCGATCCGCACGTCGCGCTCCCGGTCGTCCACCGCCCCTTCCAGCAGGCGCAGGGCGCTGGGCGAGCCGATGGCGGTCAGCGCTTCCACCACCGCCAGCTTCACCTCCCGGTCGCCGCTTTCGAACAGATGCCCCATGCCGTCGGGCGCGCCGGGGAGCTTGAGCCGTCCCGCGAGCCGCACCATCTCGATCTGCACGGCGCGATCGGCCGACGCGAGCGCCTTCAGCACTTCCGCCGCGTGGACCTGCGCCAGCCGCTCCGCCGCCCGCTGCACCAGCTCTTTGACGCGCTCGTTGGTGAGGCGCGGCAGCCAGGCCATCAGCGTCACCAGCGCCTCGGCGTGGAGCTCCTGAAACAGCTCCGCCAACTCCTCTTCGGTCGGATGCACGGTGGCTTCGTCCAGCGACTGGAGCAGCTGCGACAGGGCGTCGGCCCGCGACAGGCGGCCCGGGAGGGCCTCGAGCGCCTGACGGTGTTCGGGGATCAGCTCGCGCGCGCGCTGCAGCACGACCCGCAGCTCGCGCAGCACGCCGGCAACGGAGCGGAAGTCGCCGGCCCCCAGCAGGTACGGCAGGAAGTTCTCGACGATCGACAGCAGCTCCGCCCGAACCGTGCCGTAGGTCTGGAGCTCGAGCAGATCGAACAGCATCGCGAGCACATTGCGCCGCAGGTCCTGGGCGTACTCGCGCTCCACTTCCTTATGGAGGTACTCGACCTCCTTCTCGTCCAGGAAATACAGCGTGGTGTCGAAGTCCTCCAGCGACACGATCCCCTGGCGCGGCGGCGCCTCTTGCTGGACGGACTGCTGCACGTCGCTCGGCGACGCGGGGGGGATCGTCTCGCCCTTCTCGATCGGCACCGCGTCCTCGCTCGCCAGCTCGCGGAACGTGTAGCTCACGAACTGAAAGTCCTCCTGCCACAGCATCGTGAGCAGGTCTTCGGGCGCGTCGGCCTGCAGATTCTTCGCCCGCTGCAGGACGGTGAGCAGGCGGACGATCTCCTGCTCCTCCACGCCCGGCTTGAACGTCACCGACCGGACGCCGTCCTTGAACAGCGTCCAGGCGATGCTCTCGGTCTTGTTGGACTGACTGTAGACGGCGTGGTCCTCCCAGCGGAGGTCGGTCTCACTCACGTCGAGGATCAGATCGTCGGTCGATTGCCAGATCTGGCGGAACCCGCCGCGGATATTCTCCACGGCGCGCTGGTACACCGGGTTGTTCGGGAGGTAGAGCTGAATCGCCCGGAGCCCTTTGCTCAGGACGGTCATCAGCTCCTCGACCTGCGAGGGAGGGAGCGCCAGCTCGGGAATCGGCGGGTTGGTCAGGGCGTCGCTCCGGTCACGTCGGCCACCAGGGCCACATCCTTGTCGCCCCGGCCGCTGAGATTGATCAGCACCACCTCGTCCGACCCCCAGCGGCCGCGTTGGGCCAGGACCCAGGCCACGGCATGCGCGCTCTCGAGCGCCGGCAGGATTCCTTCCAGCCGGCCGAGGGCGGCGAAGGCGTCGAGCGCCTGCGCGTCGGTCACCGCCTCATACAATACCCGACCCGCGTCTTTGAGGTAAGCGTGTTCCGGACCGACCCCCGGGTAGTCGAGGCCCGCGGACACCGAATGCGCCGGCCGCACCTGCCCCGCCGGGTCCTGGAGCAGGTAGCTCAGACTGCCGTGAAACACGCCGGGCCGTCCCCGCGCCAGCGACGCGGCGTGCCGCCCGGTCTCGAGCCCCTCCCCGGCCGCCTCCACACCCACCAGCTGCACGCCCGCGTCGTGGACGAACGCCGTGAAGATGCCGATCGCGTTCGACCCGCCGCCGACGCACGCCACCACGGTGCGCGGCAGCCGGCCGCACCGCTCCAGCACCTGCATCCGCGCCTCCCGCCCGATCACCGCCTGGAAATCCCGTACCAGCCGGGGGAAGGGATCCGGCCCCACGACCGACCCGATCACGTAATGGGTGTCGGTCACGTTGGTCACCCAGTCCCGGAGCGCCTCGTTGGTGGCGTCCTTGAGCGTCCGGGTGCCCGCCGTGACCGGAACGACGCGCGCGCCCAGCAGCTCCATGCGATACACGTTGAGCCGCTGGCGGCGCATGTCCTCCTCGCCCATGTAGACGACGCACTCCAGGCCGAAGCGCGCGCACACCGTAGCGGTCGCCACACCGTGCTGCCCGGCCCCGGTCTCCGCGATGATGCGCCGCTTCCCCATGCGCCGGGCAAGCAGAACCTGGCCCAGCGTGTTGTTGATCTTGTGCGCGCCCGTGTGGT
>JBOHSV010000105.1:0-3198 GCA_050921735.1 Gemmatimonadales bacterium
GCGCCCGGGGCCAGGGGCGCCTCCCCCTTCACGCGCTCGCCGTCGACGAAGGTCCCGTTGGTCGACTCGAGGTCCACCAGCACCCAAACGCCCTCGCGGCGCTGGAGTTTCGCATGCGCCGTGGAGACGGACGCGTCGGGCAAGACCAGGTCGTTATAGTCCGCCCGCCCGATGTTGACGACCGGGGTGCGCACCGCCAGGCGCTGGCCCTTGAGGTCCCCGACCTTGACCAGGAACCGCGCGAGCGCGCCGGCCCCCTCCGGCGTGCGGGGCGCCGCGGCCATGCCGTGGACCGTGTCTTTGAGCCGCTCACCCGCTCCGGGAGCCGGACTGGACGGGGGCGCGGCCGGCGACTCGCTGGCGGCCGTCCCCGGCTCAGGGCGCCTCGGAGCAGGTGCGGGATCGGCGTAGAACCGGAACTGCTCGTCGCCGATCCGGATGATGTCCGCCCGCCCCAGCACCCGCTGGCCCTGCACCCGCTGCTCGTTCACGAACGTGCCGTTCGTGCTCGAGTCCACCACCAGGTAACCCTTGGGCGTCGGGATGATCTCGCAGTGGCGGCGCGACACGTCCTTGCCCGGCACCACCACGTCGTTCCCGGCATCGCGGCCGAACACGAGGGAGCTGCCCGTGACGGTGTACTCCCGTCCGTCCGTCAGACACACCACCCGGCCGCCGGTGCTCGCCGTGGCCTGCCCTGCCCGCGTGTCCGACGCCGCCTCCGCGACCCCGCCGGGGGCCTTCATGGCCTCGAGGTACTGCGTGCTGCCGCTGCGTCGCTCGTCCACGAACGTCAGCTCGTGGCGGCCGACCTCGATCTTGTCCCCGTGGAGCAGGGGCGTCGGCTCCGCGCCGAGACGCACGCCGTTGATGCGCACCTCGGCCTGGGCCACGGCCTTGCGGATTACGACCTGGCCGTCGGGAAGGCCCTGGAGAACGGCGTGGCGGGGCAGGAGGCCCGCGCCCTGCAGCGGAATCGTGCAAGCCGCGTCACCCCCGAGTACGACGTCGCCCACCGGAATGGTGAACTTCCTGCCTCCCAGTTCGAGCAACGCCATCGGGGGTTTTCCTCAGCCGGAATGAGACGACCCGGAAGTTACGGGTGTGCCCGTAACCGCGCAAGGAAACGGCAGTTACACGGCCGCGACGGGTTCCTCCCGACCGATCAGGCCGCGCCGCACCCAGTGCCAGAAAATGACGGACCCGACGCCGACCGTGAGGTAGCTGGTGGACAGCCGCCACAGCACGGTGTAGGACGCCAGCAACGGGTCGGGCACGTAGATCGACATCAGGGCCGCCGACAGGATCTCGGCGATGCCGGAGCCGCCGGGCGTGGGGGCAAAGTACAGCAGGAAGAATACCAGTGTCTGGACGAGCAGCACGTCCACGAAGTGCGCCGGGATGCCCAGCGCCCGGAGCACGAAATACCCGGCGAGCAGCTTGTTGGCGAACGCGAGGCCGGTGGACAGCACGACGCCCCCAAGCGCGAGCCAGCCGCGCCAGCTCTGAAAGAACTTGACCACCGCATCGTGCATCTCGTCCACCGCGGCGCACCAGCCGTCCACGTGGTGCGCCAGCGCCGGCTTCCAGCTCCCCAGGCGCACCGCGATGCCGTGGATCAGCCGCCGGACCGTATTGGGGAACACGATCACGACGAGCATGGCGGCACCGATCACGATGAACATCCCGAGGCTGGCCCGGAACAGGTCGAAGAACGAGATACCGACGAGCGGGATGCCGTGGGCCTCGAGCGAGCGCCCGGCGCCGAAGGCGATGGCCACGGGCCCGGCGATGCCGAAGAACGCGACTGTCGCGACGAACGTGACGAAGGCGCAGATCGTCCCGTACGGAATGGGCACGCCGTGCCGTCGCATGACCCAGATCATGAACGGCCCGCCACCGGTCTGCGAGGGCGTGAGGTAGGCGGCCCAGCTGTTGAACCCCGCCGCGAGGATCATCCCCTTGAGCGACGGGCGCGGCAGGAGGTGCCGGGCGGCGATCCACAGCCGCAGGCCACCGCCGATCCAGTCGCTGCTCGCCAGCAGCAGGGCGCCCAGCACCCACCCCCAGCGCAGGTGCAGGAGCGCGTCGACAGAGGCGCCGAGGTTGCGGCTGTAGACCAGGAGCAGCGCGAGGCCCAACACCGAAATGGCGGCGAACAGCTCGAGGCCGCGGCGGAGCAGGCGCGGGGTCAGGGCGAAACCCATGGCGCGCCGAAAGTAGGTTAACATTAGTGGTTATGCCAGCGCCTCCCGGCTACGTCCGTCTTCGCAACGCACGCCAGCACAACCTGAAGGGGATCACGGTGGCGTTCCCCCGCCGGGCGCTCACCGTCGTGACCGGGCCCTCCGGATCGGGGAAGAGCTCGCTCGCCTTCGACACCCTCTATGCCGAGGGCCAGCGGCGCTACATCGAGTCGCTGTCCACCTACGCCAAGCAGTTCCTCGAGCGCATGCCCAAGCCGCTCGTGGACGACCTGGAGGGGCTGTCGCCATCGGTGGCGATCGAGCAGCACAACCCCACGACCTCGAGCCGCTCGACCGTCGGGACGGCGACGGAGATCTACGATTACCTCCGACTCCTGTGGGCGCGGGTAGGAACGCCGTACTGCCGCCGGTGCGGGGCGGTGGTGAAGGCGGACACGGTGCAGGAGGTGGTGGATGAGATTCTTTCGGGCAACGGGCAACGGGAAACGGGCAACGTGACGGTGGCCTTCCCGCTCCCGGACAGCGCCCACCGGCCCGACGTCGACATCGCCGCTCAGCTGCGCGCGGCCGGGTTCGTCCGAGCCCAGCTCGACGGCGCGGTGGCGCGGCTCGACGAGCCCGACGCGACCCGGCGGGTGCGCGAGGCCGGCGAGATCCTCGTGCTGGTGGACCGGATCGCCGCCTCGGACGAGAACCGTGGCCGGCTGGCCGACGCCGTGGCGACGGCCTTCAACGAAGGCGAGGGGGTCGCGCTGGCGCTCGCGAACGGCCACCGCCGGCGGTTCTCCGAGCACCCGGCCTGCTCCGCGTGCGGCACGCCCGCGCCGGTACTCACGCCCGCGCTGTTCTCGTTCAACAACCCGCGCGGCGCGTGCCCCACGTGCAACGGATTCGGCGCGGTGCTGGAGTACGACGAAGGGCTCATCGTGCCCGATCCGCAGCGCCCGCTGGGCCGCGGCGCGCTCGATCCGTGGACCAAGCCGCGGTACGA
>JBOHSV010000106.1:0-2911 GCA_050921735.1 Gemmatimonadales bacterium
GGTTCGGCGCGCGCAAGGCCAAGCGGACGCCCAAGGCGCTGCGGGGGCACGTCGCGCCGGCGGGGCTCGAGGCGGCGCCGCGGGTGCTCGAGAGCTTCCCGGCGGCCGGCGACCCGCCCCAGGCGGGCCAGGTCGTGACCGTCGCGATCTTCGGCGCGGGCGATCGCGTGAAGGTGACGGGCGTGACCAAGGGCCGCGGGTTCCAGGGCGTGGTCCACCGCCACGGGTTCGGCGGCGGGCCGGCCACCCACGGGAACACGCGGCACCGGAAGCCGGGCTCGATCGCGCCCGGCACCGATCCGTCCCGGGTCATCAAGGGCAAGCGCATGCCGGGGCACATGGGCGCGCGGCGCTTCACCGAGCTGGGGTTGCGGGTCGTGAAGGTGGACGCGGAGCGCAACCTGCTGTTCGTGCGGGGTGCCGTGCCCGGCCCCACCAACGGCCTGGTGACGGTGCGCAAGCAGGGAGGGCGGAGCCGCCATGATTGAGGCGCCGCACTTTTCCAAGGCGGGGGCCCGCAAGAAGGCCGTCCCGCTCCCGACGGCGCTGTTCGACGGCACGGTGAACGAGCACGCCCTGCACCGCGCCGTGGTGACGTACCTGGCCAACCGGCGGCAGGGGACGCACGACACCAAGACGCGGGCCGAGGTGTCGGGCGGGAACCAGAAGCCGTGGCGGCAGAAGGGCACCGGCCGGGCGCGGCAGGGCACCATTCGCGCGCCGCACTGGCGGCACGGCGGCGTGGTGTTCGGGCCGCACCCGCGCGATTACCGCCTGGGCATCCCGAAGAAGGTGCGCCAGCTGGCCAAGAAGTCGGCGCTCAACGCGCGGGCGCGGGAGGGCGCGGTGTTCGTGGTGGACCCGCTGGGGTACGAGCAGCCCAAGACCCGGCAGCTGGCCGAACTGCTGGCGAAGCTCGGGCTGGCGGAGCGGAAGGTCCTGGTGCTCACGACGGGAGACGCCTCCGCCCGCAACGTGTATCTCTCGGGTCGCAACCTGCCGCACGTGCGGGTGATGCGGTTCGGCGACGCCACGGCGTACGAGGTGCTGTGGTCCGAGGCCGTGGTCGTGGAGCTGCCCGCGCTGGGCCTGTCGGGCGGGGAGGCGGCCGATGCGTGACGTGCATCGCGTGATCGTGGCGCCGGTGGTGACGGAGAAGTCGTCGGCGGCGTACGCGGCGCGCAAGGAGTACGCGTTCCGCGTCGATCCGCGCGCGACCAAGCCGCAGATCAAGGACGCCATCGAGGCGTTGTTCAAGGTGACCGTGACCGGCGTGCGGACGCACGTCCTGCCCGCCAAGCGGCGCACGTACGGCCGCCACTCGGGGCGCCGGCCGGCGTGGAAAAAGGCGGTCGTGACCCTCAAGGACGGGGACACGATCGAGGTGTTCGAGGGCTGAGATGGGTATCCGACAGTTCCGGCCGGTGACGCCGGGCACGCGCTTCCGCATGGTGTCGGACTTCGCCGAGGTCACGCGGGCGGAGCCCGAGAAGAGCCTCGTCGAGCCGCTCACGAAGTCCGGCGGCCGCAACAACAAGGGGCACATCACCGCGCGGTGGCGCGGCGGCGGCCACAAGCGGCGCTACCGGCGGATCGACTTCCGCCGCGACAAGGCCGGGATCCCGGCGCGGGTGGCGGCGGTCGAGTACGACCCGAACCGCACCTGCCGCATCGCCCTGCTGGTCTACGCCGACGGGGAGAAGCGCTACATCCTGCACCCCAAGGGGCTGAACCTGGGCGACACGGTGGTGAGCGGTCCCGGCGCCGACATCAAGATCGGGAACGCGCTCCCGCTGTTCGAGATCCCGCTGGGGACGGCGGTGCACAACGTCGAGCTGAAGATCGGCCGGGGTGGCCAGCTGGCCCGCTCGGCGGGCGCCAGCGCGCAGGTCGTGGCCAAGGAGGGCAACTACGTCACCCTGCGCCTGCGCTCCACCGAGATGCGGATGGTGCGGGGCGAGTGTCTGGCGACGGTGGGCGAGGTGGGCAACGCCGAGCACGAGCTGATCGCGGTCGGCAAGGCCGGGAAGAACCGCTGGCGGGGGCGCATGCCGCGGGTGCGCGGCGTGGCCATGAACCCGGTGGATCACCCGCTCGGGGGCGGGGAAGGGAAGAGCTCGGGCGGCCGGCCGCCGGCGTCGCCCTGGGGCAAGGTCGAGGGCAAGAAAACGCGGCACAAGAAGAAGGCGTCGACGAAACTCATCGTGCGCGGCCGCCGCCGCGGGAAGGCGACGCAGTAATGGGACGCTCGGTCAAGAAGGGTCCATACGTCGAGGAGTCGCTGCTCGCGAAGATCCGGGTCCTGAATGAGAAAAACGAGAAGCGCGTGTTCAAGACCTGGTCGCGGCGCAGCACCATCACGCCGGACTTCGTGGGCCACACGCTCGCCGTGCACAACGGGAACAAGTTCATTCCCGTGTACGTCACGGAGAACATGGTGGGGCACAAGCTCGGCGAATTCGCCGCGACGCGACTCTTCCGCGGGCACAGCACCAAGGCCCCGGCGGAAGCGGAAGGTCCGGCGTAGGCCGATGGAGGCTCGGGCGATCCAGCGCATGGTGCGGCAGTCGCCGCGCAAGATGCGGCTCGTCATCGATCTGATTCGCGGGCGGCCGGTGCCGGAGGCGTACGCCATCCTCCGGTTCTCGAAGAAGCTCGCCGCGCGGCAGATCCACAAGGTGCTGAAGTCGGCGGTGGCGAACGCCGAGCAGCGGGCGCTGCGGGGCGACCGCAAGCTCGACGTCGACCGGCTGCGGGTCCACTACGCCGTGGTGAACGAGGGCCCCACGCTGAAGCGGTTCACCGCGGCCGCGCTGGGACGGGCGACGCCGATCCTCAAGCGGACCAGCCACGTGGAAAACCACGTGGCGGCCGAGGAGGCGCCGGCACGCGCGGCGGCGGAGGCGACCCC
>JBOHSV010000107.1:0-2076 GCA_050921735.1 Gemmatimonadales bacterium
TCGGCCGTCATGTTGGTCATCGTGGCCCGTTCGTCCACGGACAGCGACTCGACAGCATCGCCACAGTATTCCACCAGCTTCCCAATCGCCTGGCCGTTCCTGACGTACGGATGCCGCAGGATCTCGAGCATGAAGTCCTTGGCGGTCACGTTGTCGGGCTTCCGGCCGCGCACCACCACGCGGACGGTCTCGGGCACGGTGACCCGCACGTCCTTCGTGATCCACGAGTTGAAGATCGCGGTGGTCCCCACCCCGAACGCGATGCAGCCCACGGCGCCGGCGTGCGGCGTGTGCGAGTCGGAGCCGATGATGACCTGGCCCGGGAGCGCGTGCGACTCAAGGATCTTGGAGTGACAGATCGCCTCGGAGCCGTGGACGCCGAGGCGCAGCTCGCCGTACAGTTTGATGCCCTGCCGCGCCGCGAACTCGCGCTGCTTCTTTTCGAGCTGGAGCGCGACCTCGAGCAGGCCTTCCTTCACGCGCTCGGGCGTCATCGCTTCGGGGAGGAACGTCAGGTGGTCGCGGAACATGAGCACCGATTCCGGCTCCACCACCTTTTCGTTCTCGCCCACGAGCTCCTCGAAGAAGATCGCGGCCATGGGCGTGACGTATTCGTGGCTGAAACGGATGTCCGTGACGACGAACCCCTCGTCGCCGGGCTTCACGGCGGGCACACCTATCTGGCCGCGTGACGGGTCCATCACCCAGTGGCGGGCCAGAATCTTCTCGCCCAGGGTCATCGGACGCCGGCCGGTGGCGGGGGGCGACACCCGCACCCTCCCCTGGAGCCGCGCCACATTGTAGTTGAACAGACCGCCGTACCCGATGATGCCGCGCGTGATCTCGCCCTCGCCCTCCGTGAACGCCGCGAGCGGGACCGCCTCCCCGCGCCGCACCCGGTCGATCACCGAGAAGTCGGTCGTGGTGAGGATGCCGAGGTTCTGGCAGTTTTCGCGGTAAATCCGCTCGATGTTCTCGGCCACCACGAGCCGGATGCCGGCGCACATCTCCGCATACGGTGACTGCTCGCGCGAGGAGCCCTTGCCGCGCCGCTTGCCGCTCACGGATGTCACGAAGCCCCCGGCTTTCACCGACCCCCGCGTCACCGGGAACTCGTCACCGCACTTCAGGCCGAGGTAGGGGAATTCGCCGAGCGTGTCGTCGTAGTAGTAGCAGATGTAGGCGGGTGTGATTTCGTCGGTCGAGATGTTGTCGCGCAGCTTGATGGCGGGCGTCCAGTCGAGGTCCGTCCCCTCGAGCTGAGCGCGGACCACGGCGGCGTCTTCGGCGAGGTACAGCACGCGTCCCTCGAGCCGCACCGAGTCGGGCAGCTGGCGAACCGGACGATCGCGCAACGGAGCGAGCATGGCACTGGAAGATGGGCACTTGCCGAACCGGCATCAACCCGGTTTCCTTGCTGGCCCATGATCGTCGCGCTCGCCCTGCTCCAGATCACCGCCACGAGCGAACGCACCGGGGCGCTCCAGAACCCGCGCCTGACCGAAAGCTCGGGCGTCGCGGTCAGCCGGGCGCACCCGGGGGTGCTCTGGACCCACAACGATTCGGGCGACGGCCCGTGGCTCTACGCGACGGACCGGCGCGGCACCGACCGCGGGCGCCTGCTCGTCCCCGGCGCGTCCGCCCTTGATTGGGAGGACATCGCCCTCGGCCCCTGCCCGGCGGCGCGCGGCACCTGCGTGTTCCTCGGCGACGTGGGCGACAACCTCCAGGCTCGGCCGTGGGTCACCGTGTACGCGGTTCCGGAACCGGACCCGCCGGGGTCGCGCGGCGATACGCTGCGCACCACCCGCGCGCCCGCCGTGCTGCGGCTGCGCTATCCGGACGGCGCCCACGACGTCGAGGCGATATACGTCTCGCCGCGCGACGGCGCCCTGTTCCTCGTCTCCAAGGGCCGCTCGGGCCCGATCCGCGTTTATCGCGTGGGGCGCGAGGCGTGGCGCGACGCTGACCGGGTCGCCACGGCCGAGCGCGTCCAAACGCTCGCCGTCCGTCCCAACCCCGGCGAGGGCCGCTGGGTCACCGCCGCCGCCATCCGGCCGGACGGCAGGCTGGTGG
>JBOHSV010000108.1:0-7566 GCA_050921735.1 Gemmatimonadales bacterium
CCCTCGCCGCGGCCCGCCCGGAGGACGCGGTGTCGGTGTGGCACCTGCTGGAGCGGGCGGACGCCCCCCTGCGCCGGGCCGTGTATGACCGGCTGGTTGATCTGGTTCCACCGCCGCCCGGGGTGACGCGCGACGCCGTACTCCAGCTCGATGGCTCGGCCATCGATCGATACTGGAGCGCGGTGCGGCGGATCGCGTGGCGCCGCGAAATCCTCAGGGGGATCCGCGACGTCGACCCCCGAACGGGGACGACTAGAACCCCGGGGTGAGACTCAGCCGCAGCATCCAATCCCGCTCCGGCCGCTGGAGTGGCCGCACGTAATCGAGCTGGCCGATCGCGTAGCCGAACAGGTTCATCCGCAGGGTGGCGCCCGCGCTGGTCACGAAGCGCCGGGGGCCGTCGCCGAACAGCTGCGCGCCCTGGGTGTCCGTCCACGCGAGGCCCGCGTCGTAGAACAACGCCGCGTCCACGGGCAGGATGCCGTAGTATCCGTCGCCCAGTCCCAGCAGGCCGAACAGGGGGAACCGCAGCTCGACGTTCCCCACCAGCATCTTGCTGCCGAAGAGTTGGGCGATCACCGGGCAGTCGAAGATTGTCCTGGCCGTGCTGGGGCACTCGTTCACCTCGAACGAGCCGAAGTCGTAGCCCCGCACGAGGCTCGGGTAGCCCAGGTAGAGCGGGAAGATGCGTCCGTCGTCGGCATTGGGGCCATAGCGCCCCACGTGGAGCACGCGCCCGGCAAGCGTGAACGGCCGCACCGGCATGATGTACCGCCGGTAGTCGGCCAGGGCCGTGGTAAAGTCGAGCGTGCCGAACACCGGTGACGCTTCCAGCCGGTACCGCTCGCCCACCAGGGGACCCGTCGCGCCGAAGAAGGAGTTGTCGAACACCATCGCCACGGTGCCCAGGCCCAGATTCATGTCTCCGAACGGAGAGCTCACCGTCGAGTCGTAGACCTGCTGGCCCGTGAAGAGCGAGAACGCCCGCTTGCGCCGGTCGAAGCTCGAGTTCAGCGCGCCTGCCTGGAACTCGACACGGCGTACCCGGCTGAGCGGGTAGGCGACGAATCCCACGGCTTGCCGGTTGGTCTGACGGAACACTTCCTCGACGAAGACGTCTTCCCCCGCCACCTGGTCGAAGTACAAGAAGCCCTGGAGGAAGGGGATCTGCTGGACGACCGCTCCCCAGTTCCAGCGGCTCTTGCGATTCTCGTAGCCGAGCAGGGCGGCGACGTTGAGGAAGTCCGTGCTGCCGCTCACCTGGGCCATGGTGATCAGGTTGTGGTCGCCCAGCATGTCGCTCCAGTAGAGCGTCGCGCCGCCGCCGATGTAGGTGCCGAAGCGGTCCGCCGCTACCGCCAGGCTCGGCTGGGCGATGAAGTCGATGGAGAATCCGGCCCGGTACGGCGCGGCCGCGAAGCCCGTGTCGGGCGGCAGGCCCAGGCGCGGGTTCGCGAGCAGTGCGGCGACCGTGGTCTCGCCCGTGCGGTCGGTGGGCGGGAGCGCGGCGGCGACGGCCGGGATGGCGCGCAGCGGGCCGCCCGCCAACATCGCGCGGTCGCCGGTCACGTGCAGCTCGTAGCCGTCTCCCGAGTAGACGCCGAACACGGCGTCGCCGCTCCGCTGGGCCACCGACAGGGCGGGGCTCAGCGCCGTGATTCCGCTGACGCCCGTGTACAGGTCCGTCACCTGCGAGAACTCGCCGTCCGCCAGCGCCAGCCGATAGACGTTGGTGATCCCGCCGCGATCCGACAGGAAATACAGGCTGCGGCCGTCCGGGCTCCACTGCGGGTTGATGTGTTTCGCGTCGCCCAACGAGGGCAGGGCGCGGATCCGCCCCGAGCCCGCGTCCATCAGCGCGAGCCGGTAGTGGTCGTACGTGAGCGCGCTCGGCGAGGTGCCGAAGCGGTCGGTCACGAACGCGATCTGCTCGCCGTCGGGCGACCACGCGGGCTGGAGGTCGGCGAACGCGTCCTCGGTGAGCCGCCGGAGGCGCCGCTCCTCGAGGTGGTACACGAAGAGATCGGTGAACCCGCCCACCTGCGCGCTGAACGCGATGCGGCGCCCGTCCGGCGCCCAGGTGGGATTGAAGATCTCGCCCAGCTCGGGCAGGGCGATCTCCCGCTCCACGCGGCCGCTCTCGCCGTCGAGCACCACGAGCACGGGCTTTCCCTTGGCCACGCCGCCGAACGCGAAGCGCCGGCCGGTGGCGTCCCACGCGCCCGCCGAGTTGAGGAACTGGAGGCTTTCGAAGTGGGGATCGCGCCGCTGGGAGAGCAGGCGGCGAATGGTGCGGCCGGTCTCGACGTCGGCGAGATAGAGATCGATCGTGAACAGACTCGCCTCGGAGAAATACACCAGGCGCGTCCCATCGGGGCTCAGCGCGGGCGCCAGGTTCAGCTGCGTGCTGCCCTCGCCGCCGCGCAGCAGACGCGACGCCGGGGGCACCGAGTCGGTGGCGCGGCTCACGTCCTCCGCCGCGGCGCGCAACGCGCGATGCCACGCCGCCACCAGCGTGTCGGCGTTGCGCCCGGTGACCTGCTGGAGCGCGATCCGCACGTCGCCCCCCTTGCCCCCGAGGCGTAGGGCGCGGCCGAGGATATCGTCGCCGAACGTCCCGCCCAGATACGCCCAGAAGGCCTGCCCGTAGCGATACGGGAAGTAGTCGTACCCCGCGAGGTCCGAGAGGCTGGGCAGCTTGTCGCGCCGCACGGCGTCGCGCATCCACATCGCCGTGTGCGGGTCTTCGTGGCCCAGCGACAGGTACTCGGCCATGCCCTCGACGAACCACAGGGGGAGCCGGGTGATTCCGGGTACCAGGCTGCTGCCGCCGCCGCCCTGGCCCGTGATGTCGTACTGGAACGCGTGCACCAGCTCGTGGCCGAGCACGTGGTCCGTCTCGGCGAGCGACGCGCCCAGCGGCAGGATGATCCGCCGCTTCAGGCTCTCGGTGACCCCGCCCGTCGCCTCGCTCGGCTGGTCGGAGATCACGTTCGTCTGCTCGAAGTCCGGATGGTCGGCGTACAGCACCAGGGCCTGCTTGCCCCGCAGCTGGTGGGCCAGCAGCGTCGAGAGCCGCGCGTACCACCGCTCCGCCATCCGCGCGGCCGATTCGGCCGCCTCCCGCTCCTCGGGATAGAAGTAGATGCGGAAGTGCTCGGTGGTGAGCACTTTGAAATCGAAGCTCTCGTATTGGACCTTGTTGCGGCCGAAGTACTGCGCCTGGGCCGCGGGGGCGAGCAGCAGCAGGGCGACGGCGAGCGTCGTAAATCGCGGGGCGGTGGTCATGGGCGTTGTACCCGTCATCGAGGACCCGGTTTCAGGAGGCCGCTGTCGCTTAACCGGTGGGTGGGGCGTTTGGTTCCCCCCATTATAGCCATCTTCCGGCCGCTTGCCCGCACCGCACCGGCCTGGGAGCTTTCCCGCATGGACGGAGTGACGCGCTGGACGGCTTGGGTGGCCGCCGGGGTGTGGGTCGCCGCCGCGGCGTGCGGCTCGCCGGGCCACGCGGGACGGTTCGCCGCCGCCCCGGCCGCCACGCCCGCAGACGTCGACGCCACGCTGTTCCTGATCGGCGACGCGGGCGCCCCGGCCCCCGATTCGGAGCCGGTGCTCGCGGCACTGCGCACCGCGACCGCCGCCGCGATCAATCCCGTCGTCGTGTTCCTGGGAGACAACGTGTACCCGCACGGCCTTCCCGATTCCGCCCATCCGGAACGCCCGGAAGCGGAGCGTCGCCTGGAAGCCCAGCTCGGCGTGCTCGCCGCGACCGGCGCGGACGGCATCTTCGTGCCAGGGAACCACGACTGGGACCGGCAGGGCGCCGACGGGTGGGACGCGGTGCGGCGCCAGGAGGCGTTCGTCGATTCGTGGCCGCGGGCCCGGGTGGACTACCTCCCGGGCGGCGGCTGTCCGGGTCCGGTGGCGCTCGACCTCGGGAGCCGCGTCCGCATCGTCGTTCTCGACACCCAGTGGTGGCTGCACGAGGGCGCGAAGCCCGTGGACCCGACGTCGCCGTGCCCCGCGGACTCGGAGTCCGAGGTCCGGGACTCGCTGCGCGCGGTCCTGCGCGCGGCGGGGGACCGCCGCGTGGTGGTCGTGGCCCACCATCCGCTCGAGAGCGGCGGCCCGCACGGCGGGCACTTCGACTGGAAGGCGCACGTCTTCCCGCTGCGGGACCTCAAGCGCTGGCTGTGGGTGCCCTTGCCGATCATCGGATCGGTGTACCCGGTCGCGCGCCAGCTCGGCGTGTCCAACCAGGACGCGGCGTCCGGGGCGTACCGGCGGATGCGCGCGGCGCTGGAGGACGCGTTCCGCGACCATCCGCCGCTGGTGTACGCGTCGGGTCACGACCACAGCCTCCAGGTGATCGCCGGCGGCGGTGCGCGCCACCTGCTGGTGAGCGGCGCGGGCACGTACGGCCACCGCTCGCGCGTCGCCTGGCGCGACAGCACCCGGTTCGCCGCCAGCGCGAGCGGGTTCATGCGGCTCGAAATCCTGCGCAACGGGCGGGTCCGCCTGGGGATCAGCGTGGTCGAGGCGACCGGGCGCGCGGCGGAGGCCTTCTCCATGTGGCTCCAGTGACCCGGGCGCCGTTCGCGATCGCGCTCGTGGCGGGGCTGGCGGCGCCGGCGTTCACCCGGGCGCAGGCGCCTCCCCTCGAGCCGGCGCGCACGGTGACGGTCGTCGCGGGGGAGCGCTACCGCGCGGGCCTGCTGCACCGCCTGGTCCTCGGCGCGCAGCACCGCGATCTGTGGACCACCCCCGTGCAGGTGCCCGTGCTCGATCTCGCGCGCTTCGCGGCCGGGCTCCGCCCGCTGCGCTGCGGCGGCGGCCGGCAGACGTCGTCGCTCCGGTTCGCCGGCGGGGACGGGCGGCAGTACGTGTTCCGCTCGGTCGACAAGGATCCGCGGCCGGCGCTGCCGCCCGAGCTGCGGTTCGAGCTGGCCGAGGATATCCTCCAGGACAATATCAGCTCCGCGCACCCGGGAGCGCCGCTGGTGGTCGCACCGCTGCTCGAGGCCGCAGAGGTCCTGCATGTGGAGCCGCACCTGGCCGTGCTCCCCGACGACCCGCGCCTTGCCGGGTTCGGGTGCGTCCACGCCGGCATGCTGGGCACGATCGAGGAACGACCCACCGCGGACGACGACGCGCCGGGCTTCGCCGGCGCGCTCGCCCTGATCGGCTCGGAGCGGCTGTTCGATCTGCTCGAGGACCATCCGCGCAACCGGGCGGATGTGCGGGAGTACCTGGCGGCCCGCTTCCTCGACCTGTTCGTCGGCGACTGGGACCGCCATCAGGACCAATGGCGCTGGGCCCGATTCGACGAGGGCGACACGCGCTGGTGGCGCCCGGTGCCGCGCGACCGCGACTGGGCGTTTCCGCGGCACGACGGCCTCGCCATCTGGATCGCCGGCTTCTACTATCCGATGATCGTGTCGTTCGGGCCCGACTACCCGAGCATCTACCGCCTCACTTGGACCGGCGAGGCGCTGGACCGCCGCTTGCTGGGGGGCCTCGAGCGGCCGGTGTGGGACTCGATTGCGACGGCGGTCCAGGCCCGCCTCACCGACTCGGTGATCGCCGACGCGGTGGGGGGCCTGCCCCAGGAGTATCGGACCCGGAGCGCCGGGCTCGCGGGGGCCCTGCGCTCGCGGCGCGACCGGCTCCCCGAGGCCGCGGCCGCGTTCTACCGCCTGCTCGCCGGCGAGGTGGATATCGAGGCCACTGACGAGCGCGACCGCGCCGACATCGAGCGACATCCCGACGGGCGCACGACCGTGCGGGTGACGGCGGGCGACCGCCGGTACTTCGAGCGCACCTTCCACCCGGCCGAAACGCGGGAGATCCGGCTGTACCTGCACGGCGCCGACGACCGTGCCGTGGTGCGCGGCGGGAACGGGGGACCGATCGTCCGGATCGTCGGCGGCGGCGGGGACGACCGGCTGGTCGACTCGGCGCGCGGGGGACACACGCGGTGGTACGGGGGGCGTTCCGCCGACGTCCCCCGCGACACCCTCACGTTGAAGCGTCCGCGCGACTGGGGGGCGTACGTCGGCCCGAACGCGTGGGTGAGCTTCGGCCCCGACGTCGGCCTGTTCGTGGGGGGCGGGCTGTACCGCACGACCTACGGATTCGGGCAGCTGCCGCACCGGTCCACCTGGCGGCTGCGGGCGGGGTACGCCACCACGGCGGCGACGTATCGGGCCGAGCTTCGCGCCGTCCACCGCGGCATGTTCCGGCCCGCCGTGGCGTCGCTCACCCTGCGCGCCTCGGGCATCGAGGTCCTGCGGTTCTACGGATTCGGCAACGAAACGCCTGCCACGGGCGACGACGACTTCTTCAAAGTGCAGCACGAGCAGTACCTGATCGAGCCGTCGGTGCGGTTCCCCCTCGGCCCGGCGGCCACGCTGACCGTCGGACCGCTGTTCAAGTACGCCCGGACCGATCCCGAGCAGGTGACGTTCCTCACCACGACCGGCCCGTACTACGGCGCGGGCGATTTCGCGCAGGCGGGCGCTCAGGCCCGCCTGGCCCTGGACACGCGCGACGTGCCCGCCGCCGCGCGCCGCGGCGTCCTCGTCGCCCTCGACGGCGTGGTCTATCCGCGGCTGCTCGACGTCGCGGAGGCGTTCGGCGCCGCGCGACTCGAAGCCGGCGTCCACCTGTCGCCCCTTGCCGTCCGGGTCGGCGGGGTGAGAGTGTGGGGCCGCGCGCCGTTCCACGAGGCGGCGCACGTGGGAGGGGCACGCACCGTGCGCGGCCTCCCCGAGGACCGGTTCGCGGGCGACGCCGCGGCGTACGCGAACGCGGAGCTGCGGTTCCGCCTTGGGAAGGTCACACTCGCCCTGCCGGCCGACGTGGGGATCTTCGGTCTCGGCGACGTGGGCCGCGTGTGGCTGGAGGGCGAGTCGTCGGACCGCTGGCACGCTGGGGTGGGGGGCGGCGTGTGGCTCGCGTTGCTCCAGAAGCGGGTCAATACCGTGAGCGTGGCGGTGGCCCGCGGCCGGGAGCGCACCGGCGTGTACGTGCGCGCCGGATTTCTCTTCTGAGCCCGATGGAGCCGCTCGGCGCGTTCCGGTTCGACGTTTCCACCATCGAGCTCCTCAACCGGCTGGCGGAAGAGCCGCCGCCGCTCGGCCTGCGGGCCGGACCGCTCGGGCAGTCCTTCCATCGGGACGTCTATTTCGACACGCCGGACGAGGCGCTGGCGCGCCGCGGGATCACCTGCCGCCTGCGCTACCGGGTGGACGACCGGCGGTCGCTGGCCCTGGCGATGCGCGGGGTGGCCGAGGGCGTGCTGATCCGCCCGGGGGCGGTGTTCGAGACGGAGGTCGCGGAGATCGAGGCGGCCGCGGTGTTCGCGGGAACGTCGGAGCCCGCGCGGCGGCTGCGCGCGCTCGTCGATCCCGCCCGTTTGCAGGCGGTGACGGCCGTGGAAACGGATCGGCGGAGCCGCCCGGCCCGAGCGGGATGGTTCGGCGTGCCATTCGCGTTCTGGTACGACCGGTCGACCGTATCGTCGGGGGCGCGGTCGCGCAGCTACCACGAGCTGGGGTTCCGCGC
>JBOHSV010000109.1:0-5069 GCA_050921735.1 Gemmatimonadales bacterium
ATGCTGGGGCGCGTCTGATGATGCGCCGCCCCGCCCGCGAGCGCGAGGAGGCGGTCGATTTCGTGACCCGCCGCCGGCCGGCGGCGCGCTTCCGTATAGAGGAAAGGCCACCCGTCGTGGAAGCCCACGCGGCGCGGGATGCGGGCCAGCCAGGCCAGCGCCGCCGAGCGCAGGGAGCGGTGGGGAAGATACGCCGTCCCGTACCCCTCCGCCCGGAGCCGGCGGGCGAGCGCGCGCAGGGCGGCGATGCCCCGCTCGCGACCGTGCTTGTCGTACGGCAGGACGCGTCGGACGGCCGGGTGGGGCTCGAGCAGCGGCGCCCCCTGGGGCGTCGTCACGACGTCGAGCGGCCCGTCGCGCTCGGCCAGCACGGCCAGCAGCGGCGTCGTCAGCACGACGTCGCCCAGGAACGCCGTCTGCACGACGAGGCTAGTCAACCTGGAGGACCGCGAGGAACGCTTCCTGCGGGATCTCGACCGTGCCCACCTGCTTCATCCGCTTCTTCCCCTCCCGCTGCTTTTCCAGCAGCTTGCGCTTGCGCGTGACGTCGCCGCCGTAGCACTTGGCCGTCACGTTCTTGCGCAGGGGCCGGACCGTCTCGCGGGCGATCACCTTGGTGCCGATCGCCGCCTGGATCACGACCTCGAACAGCTGCCGCGGGATGAGCTCCCGCAACTTCTCCGCGAGCTTCTTGCCCCACTCGTAGGCCTTGTCGCGATGGATGATGACGCTGAAGGCGTCCACCGGATCGCCGTTCAGCAGCAGATCGAGCTTCACGAGATCCGAGGGGCGGTACGCGAGAAACTCGTAGTCCAGGGACGCGTAGCCCCGGGAGATGGTCTTCAGCTTGTCGTAAAAATCCAGGACGATCTCGGCCAGGGGGAACTCGAAGGTGAACTCGACGCGCGCCGGGTCGAGGTAGTGCATGCCCTGGTACACGCCGCGGCGCTCCTGGCCGAGCTTCATGATGGCCCCGATGTAGTCGGCCGGCGCGAGGATCCGCGCCGTCACGAAGGGCTCCTCGATACGGTCGACCGTGGACCCGTGCGGCATGACGCTGGGGTTCTCGACGAGCTGCCGGGCCCCGTCGGTCCGGTACACGTGGTACTCGACGTTCGGGACGGTGCAGATCAGGTCGAGGTCGAACTCGCGCTCCAGGCGCTCGCGGACGATGTCCATGTGCAGCAGGCCCAGGAAGCCGCAGCGGAACCCGAACCCGAGCGCCACCGACGAC
This sequence comes from Gemmatimonadales bacterium, assembly GCA_050921735.1. Lineage (GTDB taxonomy): Bacteria > Gemmatimonadota > Gemmatimonadetes > Gemmatimonadales > GWC2-71-9 > DATLXT01. Next base: position 1,235 of record JBOHSV010000109.1, read on the forward strand.
TCGGGCTCGTAGTGCAGCGCCGCGTCGTTCAGCTGGAGCTTGCCCAGCGCGTCGCGCAGCTCCTCGAACTGCTCGGCGTTGGTCGGGTACACGCCGGCGAACACCATCGGCTTCGCCTCGCGATATCCCGGGAGGAGGGGGATGTCGCGGTGCTCGGCGTCGAGCACGGTGTCACCCACGCGAGTGTCGCGCACGCCCCGGACGTTGGCGACGACGTATCCGACCTCGCCGGCCGCGAGCTGCTCGGTGGGCTTCGGACCGAGCTGGAGGTAGCCCACCTCGTCGACGTCGTAGGTGTCGTTCGGGTGCGCGCCGAACGCGATGCGCGCGCCCGGCCGCAGGATGCCGTCCACCACGCGGATGCTCGGGATCGAGCCGCGGTACCGGTCGTAGTACGAGTCGAAGATCAGCGCGCGCAGCGGGGCGTCGGGATCGCCCGTGGGGGGCGGGATGCGCCTCACGACGGCCTCCAGCAGGTCCGGGACGCCGGCGCCCTCCTTGGCCGAGATGCGGAAGAGGTCCTGGGGCGCGGCGCCGAGCAGCTCGTGCAGCTCCGCCGCGCGCCGGTCGGGCTCCGCGCCCGGGAGGTCGATCTTGTTGAGCACGGGGATGATTTCCAGCCCGGCGTCGTGCGCGAGCAGGAGGTTGGAGAGCGTCTGGGCCTGGATCCCCTGCGACGCGTCCACGACCAGGATCGCCCCCTCGCAGGCCGCGAGCGAGCGCGACACCTCGTAGGTAAAGTCCACGTGCCCGGGCGTGTCGATGAGGTTCAGCTGGTACGGCTGGCCGTCCCGCGCCCGGTAGGTCATCCGCACGGCGTTGAGCTTGATCGTGATGCCGCGCTCGCGCTCGAGGTCCATCGTGTCCAGGACTTGCTCCCGCATGAGGCGCTTGTCGAGGGTGCCGGTGAGCTCGATCAGCCGGTCGGCCAGGGTGGACTTGCCGTGGTCGATGTGGGCGACGATGCAGAAGTTGCGGATGTTCGCTTGGCGCATGACGGGAGGAAATATAGCTTTCCTCTCTTGCCGCCCATGACCGGCTGGTTCGACCCCGCCCCCAAGGGCGGCTTCCTCCGCTCCGCGCGCCACAGCTACTTGCCGGCGAAGGGGGATCCGCCCGTGCGGCTCCCCGGGCTGCGGCGCGGCGATCTCGTCACCCTGGACAACGGGCGCGTGGTCGCGGTGAACGGCGGTCCCCCGCGCGACCTCGGCGCGCGCCCGGCGTTCGCCGACCTGGGCGCGGTGCATCCCAGCCGGCCGCTGACGCTCGAGACGCCGGACGCGTCGAGCCCGCGGACCGCCGAAACCCAGCGCGTGGTGGATCTCGTGTGCCCGTTCGGGTTCGGCCAACGGGCGCTCATCGTGTCCCCCCCCAAAGCCGGCAAGACCGTGATGCTCCAGGCGGTGGCCGAGGCGGTGGCGCTCAACCATCCGGGAGCCGCCCTGCTCATCCTGTTGGTGGACGAGCGGCCGGAGGAAGTCAGCGAGATGATCGATTGGGGCCGTGGCGAGGTGATCGCCTCGAGCTTCGACCTGCCGCACGAGCGCCACGTGGCGGTGGCGGAGATGGTGTTCGAGCACGCCCGCCGCCAGGTGGAGGCCGGGAAGGACGTGGTGATCGTGCTCGACTCGCTCACGCGCCTCGCGCGTTCGCACAACACGACGGGGCAGGGCAGCCGGCGCACGCTGTCCGGCGGGCTCGATGCCAACGCGCTGGCCAAGCCGAAGACCCTGTTCGGGGCGGCGCGCGCGGTGCCGGGCGGGGGCTCGCTGACCGTGGTCGCGACGGCGCTGGTCGAGACCGAGAGCCGCATGGACGACGTCATCTTCGAGGAATTCAAGGGGACGGGCAACGCCGAGCTGCGGCTGTCCCGCGCCCTCGCGGACCGCCGGATCTATCCGGCGGTCGACATCGCGGCGAGCGGCACTCGGCGCGAGGAGCTGCTCGCGGCGCCTGCGGTGGTGGCCACGAAACAGGCGCTCCGGCGGGAGCTCGCGGGGCTCCCGCCGGAGCGGGCGATGGCGGCCCTGCTGGAGCGGCTCCGGCGGGCCAAGACCAACGCGGCGCTGCTGGGCTAGTTTCCCGGCTGCACGATCCGCCGGTAGCTCTCGGGGTTCCACCGCGGCCGCTCGGCCGCGTTGGCCAGCTCGAGCCCCAGGTAGAACACCAGCTTCACGATCCGCGACTCCTTCTCGCTGTCGATCTTGTCCGGGTGATCGCTGGGCCGGTGGTAGTCCGGGTGCGTGCCGTTGAAGAAGAAGAGGATGGGCACGCCCCGCCGGGCGAAGTTGTAATGGTCGGACCGGAAGTAGAAGTTCTCCTCGGGCCAGATGTCGTCGATCGGCTGCATGCGCAGCTCGGGGTGGCGCGCGCCCACGCGGTTCAGCGTCACGCCGAGATCCGAATGCTCCTTGCCGATCACGGCGATGGTGTCGGGCCAGTTCCGCCCCACCATGTCGAGATTGAGGTTCGCCACCATCCCGCCCACCGGGACCGGCGGATGCTCGGCGAAGAACTCGCTGCCCCACAGACCCTTCTCCTCGCCGCTCACCGTGAGGAAGATGATCGAGCGCCTGGGGCGCGGATCGAGCAGCGCGAACGCCTCCGCCGCCTCCACTACCGCCACGGCGCCCGACGCATCGTCGTCCGCGCCGTTGTAGATCGAGTCGCCGTCGACCGGCGTCCCGACGCCGACGTGGTCCATGTGCGCGCTGTAGACCAGGTACTCGTTCTTCAGGACGGGGTCCGAGCCCTCGAGGATCCCGACGACGTTCGGGGCCATCACGCGCGACACCACGCGCTCGACGGGCCGGAACGTGAGCGTGTACCCGTCGAGCCGCCGCACCTCCCGCTGGGCGGCCGCCCGGGCGGCGGCGACCTCCAGGCCCAGGAGCAGCGCGGCCGTCTCGTCCCGGATCTCGACGATCGCCGGCGCCCGGCCCGCTCGCCCGGCGCCCTCGAGCGCCACGAGCGGCGCGGTGACGCGGGCGAGCCGGTTCTGCCACTGCGCCTCGGGGCGATTCGTGATCATCAGGATGCCCACGGCGCCGGAGTCGAGCGCCGCACTCCAGAGGGCGGGGTCGAGCGGAACCCCCTGCGGACCGGCGGAGCGCACCTGCGCCACCCAGGCGCCCCGCACATCCGCCCCGGCGAGGGGATTCGCCGGGTCCGTCGGACCGGTGAACAGCAGGATCGGTCCCGCGAACTCCTGGTCCGGCAAGGGCCCGAAGCGAACGACGTTGGCGTCCAGCCCCGCCTTGAGCCGGCGGGCGGCACGGCCGCTGAGGGCGATGCGCGTCGCCGCGGTGTCCAGGGCCTTCTGCACCACCCCGTAGCGCTGGAGGTAGGTGCCGTCGTCGCCCCCCGGCGCCAGCCCGAACCGGCGGAACTCGCCCGCGATATAGGCGGCCACCTCCTCGAGCTCGGGGCTCGGGGTATCGCGGCCACGCATCGAATCGTGGGCGATGACGCCGATGCGGCGCGCAATGTCGTTCGGGGTGATGGAGTGCACGGCGGCGTCGACCGAGCCCGCGGAGCGCCGCGCTGAGGCCGGAGCCTGGGCGGTGGCGGGCACGACCGCGGCGATCAGGGCCAGCGGAGCGGCGCAAAGGGAGGCGAAGCGGTTCACGTGGGTGTCCCCGTGTGAGGTCGAGAGAGGATGACCGGGCCGGAAAACCTAACGCGCCCGGCCGCGTGGGACTACGGCCGGGCGCGCCGGTTTGTTCCACCGAGTCACGGCTTGCGCCGCTTGAGCTCGGGCTGTTTCCTCGCCGGCTTGCTCTTACCGCCGTCGCGCTGAGGTGCCGCCCTGGGGGCCGCGCGCGCTCCCTGGGGT
>JBOHSV010000110.1:0-1797 GCA_050921735.1 Gemmatimonadales bacterium
CGTCCGCCCCGAGCCGCGCCGCGACGTGCAGCAACTCGTCCGGCGGCACCGCGTTCCCGGCCAGCGCGTTCACGGCGTGCAGCGCCGCCGCGCCGTCGCTCGATCCGCCCCCCAGGCCCGCCCGCACCGGAATCCGCTTGGTGAGCTCGATGTGCACGCCGAACCGGCGGCCCGTGGCCTGAAGCACCGCGTCAGCCGCCCGCACCGCGAGGTTCGCCTCGGGCGCGCCGAGATCCGGCCCCTCCACCACCAGCTCCACGCCGCCCGCCGTGCGCGTCACCACCAGCTCGTCCGCCAGCTCCAGCAGCGCGAAGGCCGTTTCGATCTGGTGGTACCCGTCCGGTTCGCGCGTCAGGATGCGCAGCAGGAGATTCACCTTCGCGTGTGCGTGGACGCGGACGCGCTCGACCGTCACGTCACGCCTCCGCCGGCACGCGGCGCAGCTCCGCCAGCCGGACGTGCACGCGCGACTGCGAGTACAGGCCGAGCAGGGTGATCGGGAGGAACGTGGCGAGGTGGTAGGTCACCGCGTAGCTCACCGCCTGCTCGGCCTCGATGCCGTAGAGCGTGAGGGTGACGCGGGTGGCGGCCTCGAACAGCCCCCAGAACCCGGGCGCGGCGGGCAGCGCCACGCCCAGCGCGATCACCCCCTGGAGCAGCAGCGCCGACTCGGCGGGCACCGCAATGCCGAACGCGCGGAAGCACAAGACGAAGCTCGCCGCGTTCACCACCCACAGGGCCACCGACCACGCCACCACGCCGGCGAACCGGCGCGGACTGCGCAGCACGGCCAGGCCTGCCAGCAGGCCGTCCACCACGCTGACCGCCCGCTCGGCGATCCGGCCCGGCAGTAGCCGCCGCGCGACACGGCCGAGTACGGCGGTCCAGAACGCCGGGCGGTGCACCACCACCAACGCGGCCACGAGCACCGCGCCGAAGACCAGGGCCACCGCCGTCGCGATCCCCGCGACCGGCGTGCCCTCGATGGCGGCGTGCCGCGGGAAGCTCGGCGCCGCGATCGCCAGCGCCATCAGTCCCACCAGCAGGAGCCCGTCGAACACGCGCTCGACGCCGATCGACGCGAGCGCGGTGGTGAACCGCAGCGCCAGCTGGCGCTTGGCGACGTAGGCGCGCGCGAACTCCCCCGCCCGCGCCGGCAACAGGTTGTTGGCCATGAAACCCACGGCCGTGGCGTGCCACAGCGGCGCCCACGGCAGGCGCTGGCCGTCCACGTCGCGCAGGATCAGCCGCCAGCGGATGGTGCGGAGCGGAAACGTCAGCGTGGCGACGAGCACCGCCGCCGCGAGCCACAGCGGGTCGGCGCGGCGCGCGTGGGCCAGCACCACCGCCGGCCGGACGTCGTGCAGCACCCAGGCGAGCAGCAGGGCGGTGATGGCGAAGCCCGCCGCGAGCACCCAGCGTGAGGCGCTGCGCGCCCGGTCAGGCGCCCGGTTCGGTGGCGAGGGCAACGAGATCGCAGACTTCGTCGACCAGCGCCCGGAGCTCGTCGCCCGACGCGGTCTGGGCGCGCTCGCGCAGCTCCTGGGCGCGCTGCTGCGCCCGCGCGCCGCGGTACAGCAGGGTCCGAATGTCCACCACCGGCGGCCCGGTCGGCGCGCGCGGGGCCGCGGGCCGGACGGGAGGGGATGGAGCCGGCGCCGGGCGCGCGGCGACGGTGGGAGTGGCGGCCCGGGCGGGCCGAGTGCCGCCCGCCAGGAGGTCGTCGAGCGAGGCGGGCGCGACCCCCGCGCCCACCAGGCGCTCGTACGCCACCCACGAGCCGGCCAGGTCCGGCGT
>JBOHSV010000111.1:0-2482 GCA_050921735.1 Gemmatimonadales bacterium
CGGGGGACAACACGAAGATGACGATCGAGCTGATCACGCCGATCGCGATGGAGGAGCAGTTGCGGTTCGCGATCCGGGAAGGCGGGCGCACCGTGGGCGCCGGCGTGGTCACGAAAGTGTTGAAATAGAACGCCATGCCGCGCGAGAACATCATCATGGAGTGCACCGTGTGCAAGAGCCGGAACTATTTTACGACGAAGAACCGGCGGAAGCACCCGGAGCGCGCCGAATGGAGCAAGTACTGCCCGCGGTGCAATAAGCACCAGCCGCATCGGGAGTCGAAGTAACCGTGGCGGGGGAGTCGCTCGCCCGCGAGGGGCGGAGCTGGCCGGTCCGGGTCGTTGCCTTCCTGGCCGAGGTCAAGGCCGAGATGCGGAAGGTGACGTGGCCGACCTGGCCCGAGCTCAAGAAGGCGACGACGGTGATCGTCATCTTCGTGTTCGCGCTCGGTCTCGCCATCGGCTGGTTCGACGTGCTGCTGCAGTTCGTGCTGGTGAAGCTGGTGGCGCGGTTGTTCTGATGGCGGACCATCGCTGGTACGCGATTCAAACGACCGCGGGACACGAGAACAAGGTGCGGTCGCTCATCGCGCGCCGGATCAAGGACGACCCGCGGCCGGAGGAGGAGCGGCCGATCCGCCAGGCCCTGGTCCCCACGCAGGAAGTGGTGGAGATCAAGAACGGCAAGAAGGTGACGGTCGAGCGCAAGATCTACCCCGGCTACGTGCTGGTGGAGATGGTGCTGAACCAGGAGACGATTCACACGATCAACTCCATTCAGGGCGTTATCAAGTTCGTGGGGACGAGCCGGTTGCCCCAGCCGCTGCGGACCGAAGAGGTGAACCGGCTGCTGGGCGTGGAAGAGCCGGCCGCCGAGGAGGAGCCGACCAAGGAGATTCCGTTCCTGGTGGGCCAGGTGGTCGAGATCACCGAGGGGCCGTTCTCCGAGTTCAGCGGGACGGTGGAGGAAGTGATTCTCGACAAAGGCAAGGTCCGGGTGGCCGTCTCGCTGTTCGGCCGGCCGACGTCGGTGGAGCTGGATTACCTGCAGCTGAAGGCGCACTAATGGCCAAGCCGATTGCCGCGATGGTGAAGCTCCAGGTCCCGGGCGGGCAGGCGACACCCGCGCCGCCGGTGGGGACCGCCTTGGGCCCCCACGGCGTGAACATCATGGACTTCGTGAAGCAGTTCAACGCGCGCACGGCCACCGCGCAGGGGACGATCACGCCGGTCGAGGTGACCATCTACAAGGACCGGACGTTCACCTTCATCACCAAGACCCCGCCGGCGGCGGTGCTCCTCAAGAAGGAAGCGGGGATCGAGAAAGGGTCGCCGACGTCGAATCGACAAAAGGTCGGAAAGGTGACGCGCGAGCAGATCCGCCGGATCGCCGAGCTGAAGATGCCGGATCTCAACGCGACGGACCTCGACGGCGCCATGAAAATGATCGCCGGGACGGCGCGCTCGCTGGGACTCGAGGTGGCGGACGGATGAAGACGCGCGGCAAGCGCTATCGGGCGGCGCTCGGGACCCTCGAGGCGCGACAGCTGTACCCGCCGCACGACGCGGTGGCGCGCGTGAAGCAGACCGCGTTCGCCAAGTTCGACGAATCGGTGGACGTGGCCGTGCGGCTCGGGGTGGACCCGAAGCACGCCGATCAGATCGTGCGCGGCACCGTGGTCCTGCCGCACGGCACCGGGAAGGCGGTCCGGGTGCTCGCAATCTGCGCCGGGGACAAGGCCAAGGAGGCCGAAGCCGCCGGGGCCGACTTCGTGGGGGTCGAGTACATCCAGAAGATCAAAGAGGGGTGGCTCGACTGCGACGTCGTCGTGGCCACGCCCGACGTCATGGCGCAGCTCGCGCCGCTCGGCAAGATCCTGGGGCCGCGCGGGCTGATGCCCAACCCCAAGGCGGGCACCGTCACCATGGACGTGGGCCGGGCGGTGAAGGAGCTCAAGGCGGGCAAGATCGAGTTCCGGGTGGACAAATCGGGCATCGTGCACGCGCCGATCGGCAAGCAGTCGTTTGCCGAAGACGCCCTCGCCGAGAACCTCCGGACCTTTATGGATGCCGTCGTGCGCGCGAAGCCGTCCGCGGCCAAGGGGCAGTACATCCGCTCGGTGACCGTGTCGAGCACCATGGGGCCGGGCGTGCGGGTCGATCCGGCGGGGTACCATCCATGATCCGGACCAAGGCGCAGAAGCAGGACACGGTGACGGCCCTCGCGGCCAGACTGCGCGGGTCGCCCACGCTGTACCTCACGGACTTCACGGGCCTGAACGTCGCCCGCATCACGGAGCTGCGGCGCAAGCTCCGAGCGGCGGGTGTGGAGTACGTCGTGGTGAAGAACACCCTGGCGCGCCGGGCGTTCGACGACGCCCAGGTCGCGGGGCTCATCCCGCACCTCGACGGCCCCACCGGCCTCGTGCTCGCGGGGGCGGACCCCGTGGTGGCGGCCAAGGTCATCGCCGACTTCGCGAAGG
>JBOHSV010000112.1:0-9084 GCA_050921735.1 Gemmatimonadales bacterium
CGTCCGCACGCCCAGCGTCGGCCGCGCCCTGTCGAGCGAAGAGTACCTGGCGACGCACCGCAACGAAGCGCTCCAGTCCCAGGCCCCGCGCATCACGGTCCAGTGGGACGCCGCCGACATCGAAGACGTGGTCGCCGGCTTCGCGGCGTTCAGCGGCCGGACCATCATCATCGGGAAGGGCGTCGCGGGCAAGGTCACGGCCGAGATCAAGAACCAGCCCTGGGACCTCGCGTTCAACGCCGTGCTCGAGTCGCAGGGGCTCGCGGTGCAGAACCTGCCCGGCGGCATCTTCAACGTGGTGAGCAAGGTGGAGCTGGCGCGCGCCGACTCGACGGTGCCGATCGAGACCCGGCTCGTCCGGATCAACTACGCCAGGTCCACCTCGCTCGTCCCCGCGGTGCAGTCCATCGTGACCCAGCGCGGTAGAGTGGTGGCCGACTCCGTGACGAACTCACTCGTCATCACCGAGGTCAGCTCGCGCGTCGATCAGGTCGTGGACTTCGTCAAGGGCCTGGACCTCCGCACGCCGCAGGTGTCGATCCAGGCCAAGATCATCCTGGTGGACCGCACCGACGTGGAAGAGCTGGGGGTGAAGTACGACCTCGGCTCGGCGTCCCAGTTCTTCAACCGGCTCATCCAGCGGCCCGACCCGTCCACCGCGGAGCCGGTGGACACGGACTTGGACGGCGTGCCCGACGCGCTCGTGCCCACGGAGACGTTCGACCGCAACACCGACATCATCGATCTCGGCGGCAACTCGCTGTCGGCCATCGGCAACGCGGCCGCCAACGTCGCGAGCCCCGCGCTCGAGCTGATCTTCTCGACCGCGATCGGCAACTTCGACCTCACGACGTTCGTGCAGGCGCTGCAGAGCGTGCAGCTGGCCGACGTCCAGGCCGAGCCGACGATCACGACGGTGGACAACCGCCAGGCGGAGATCCTGGTCGGCGACCGGGTGCCGATTCGCATCATCGACCCGGGGACGGTGGCCGCCGGCACCGGCACGCTGCCGCGGGCCACGGTGCGCTTCGAGCAGACGGGCATCAACCTGCGCGTGACGCCCCACGTGACGGCCAACCGGCAGATCCTCATGGAGGTGCACGCCGAGCGGTCGGCCCTGCGCGCGGCGGCGTCGGACGTCGGGTTCACGTTCCAGACCCAGCAGGCCGACAATCAGATCCTGGTCAACGACGGCGAAACGGTCGTCGTCGGCGGTCTCACGGTGACCGAGGTCACGGTGCAGAAGACGGGAATCCCGTTCCTTGTAGATCTGCCGATTCTGGGCAAGCTGTTCGGGTTCTCGTCCCAGACGGAGAACCGGCGCGATCTCTTGATCCTGATCACGCCGCACATCATCGACGACCTGGTGACGCCGGGCACCGGCCGGTAGGCGGGAGCGAGAGTATGCGGGTTCGACGTATGCGCGGAGTCTGGGCGATCGGGGCGCTCGCGGGCGCGGTGTGGGCCTGCGAGACCACCCGCAACCCCGGCGGCATCCAGCGGGACCTCACGCCGCCCACCGTTCAGCTCAGCAGCGCCGCCGACACCCAGGAGATCGCGGCGGGCTTGAGCTTCAACCTGCAGGCCACCGACAACCTGGGGCTCAAGCAGATCACCCTGGTGTTCTCCGGCGGCCACGTGGGCCAGTCGGACACGATCTTCACGTCTACCGTGACGAGCGTGAATCTCCCCACGGTGGTCCCGTTCCCCTCCGGCTCGGGGGCGGGTGGGCTGGTCCAGATCGTGGCGACGGCGAGCGACGGCGCCCTCAACACCGCGTCCGACACGATCCTCATCTTCCTGTCCAACGTCTCGGCGCTGCGCGTGTTCCTCCTGGCCCCGGGCACCGGCGCGGTGGCCTCCACCGGGCGCGGCATTCCGGTGGACGTGGCCGCCAGCCAGCGAGAGGGGATCAAGAAGATCGGGTTCCTGGTGACCCCGGGCGCGGCCTTCAACCCGACCACGCCTCCCAACGACTCGCTGATTTTCACGGTGCCGTTCGCGGATTCGGTGCGGTACATCGATACGCTCACGGTCCAGGCCAACAGCGGCACGTTCAACGTCCAGGGCTTCGCCGAAGACTCCTCCGGCCGCCGCGGCACCAGCCCCGTCATCACGGTCAGCGTGCTATCGGCCGTGAACGACACCTCGCCGCCCTTCGTGGAGCACACGGTGGCGGCCCGCGTCGAGGTCGACGACAGCGTGACGGTCCATGCCACCGACCCCAGCGGCATCTCGTGGATCGGCCTGCAGGTGCAGCGGGCGTCCGACGGCTCGGTGCTCGTGTTCGACACGGTGGACGTGTCGACGGGGAACCTCACCGACGTGACGCGGAATTTCTCGCTCAACCTGGGATCGATCATCCCGCAGGACTCGACGCCGTACAGCATCGTCGTGCGCGGGTACGCCTGCGACCTCGCCGTGGCGCGGAACTGCGCGTTCTCCCAGAACAGCACGGTGATCCAGGCGAGTCCCTCCATTGAGGGCGCGTTGCTCGCGCCGGGTACTGGCACGGTCACCGTGGGGGCGGGGATCACGACGCCCATCCGCCGGCGCCTCCTCCCGACCGAGATCGTGGCGAACCGCCGGACCGGGGGATGGGGACGATGGCTGAGCTTCGGGGGGGAGAGATGTTGACACGCCGAGCCTGGTTGCCGGTCGCGATCCTGCTTGCCGGCCTGGGGTGCCGAGACACGGTCGCGCCCGGCCCGCGGCAGAACGGGGTCCGTCATAGCGTCTCGTCCCGCGTGGAGGTGAACGACACCGTCCTGGTCCAGGCCAGCGATACCAACGGCATTTCGTGGATGGGGTTCCGCGTCCAGCGCGCCGCCGACGGCCGGGTGCTGGTGTTCGACTCGGTGGACGTGTCGGCGCAACGCCACACCGACGTGTCGCGCAGCTTTCCGCTGCGGCTCGAGCCGCACATCCGGCAGGATTCCACGCCGGTCGGCATCATCGTGAGCGGCTACGCGTGCGATCTGACCGCGGCCCGGACCTGCACCTTCTCCCAGCGCGGCCCGACGGGCCAGAGCGGCCCGCTGGCCGCCGGATCGTCGACCGGCGGCCCGGTCCTCGCGCCGGGCACCGATACGGTCATCGTCGTGTCGGGGATCACGTCGCCGTTCCCCCGGCGCCCGTTCGCCACGCAGATCGCCGACGCGATCTTCAACGCGAACTTGAACCAGCTGTACCTCACCAACACCACGAACGACCTGGTGGAGGTGTTCATCGCGAATCCGGCGAACCCCAGCTTCGTGGCCGGCGGCATCCCCAAGGCCGGCGCCCAGCCCTGGGGCATCGCCATGTGGCCCGCCGACACTCTCGGGAACTACATCAACCGCATCGTGGTCGCCAACGCCGGCGGAACCCAGCTCGCCGTGATGGATCCGGTGTCGCGGCTCCCCCTGTGGCGCCAGGACCTGCCCAACTTCCTGATCGAAACCTATAAGGTCACGGTGGCGGGTGGCGGGGTGCAGGAACGGATCGTCGGCTTCGACCTGTCCGACCGGCCCCAATACGTGGCGACCGTCTGCCGGCCGACCTCCGGCGGGTCCACGTGTCACGCGGACTCGGTGTTCGCGCTGTACTCGACGACGCCCACGCCGAGCCAGCCCGCGCCCTTCACCAACAAGGGCACGCTGCGGATGGAGAAGCTGATCAACACGACCGATCCCAACCTGATGTACGGGCACTTCTTCTGGGAGATCTCGTCCGACCTGAACGACCCCGGCGTGACGGACACGCTGCGCATCGAGCTCACCCGTCTCATCAACGGCGTGCGCTTCAACAAGGTCGTGCTCTCCGCCTGCGCCGGCATCACGGTCAAGCTCGATCGCATGGGCCTGGGCGACCGCACGTTCGCCCGGAATTCCGGCAACTTCACCCACGCCTTCTTCGGGGAGGGCGGGAACGTGCAGGCCCCGTTCGCCCGCGTCATGGCGTACGACGCCCGCAAGGCGCTGCTGCAGGGCTCCGGCACGTTCCAGAGCTGCGCCACCGACCCGGGAGGTCTGGGGCTCACGGGCGACGCCGGCGACAACGACGTGGACCTCGGCATGTCGCCCGGCATCGACGTCAGCGACTTCATCAGCAACACGGCCACGAGCGTGTTCTCGATCGCGACGAACTTCAACGGCCGCACCCACGCGGTGCGCGCCGACTCGATCTACTACCTGGGCGAAGACCTGCGGCTGAAGGGCACGTCCATCATCCCCGACAACGACGTCATCGTCGGGATGGACATGAACTACTCCCACGACTTCGCCCCGACAGGCCCGTGCACGCCGAACTGCGGCGGCACCGGCCCCACCGACAACCGGGTGATCTTCGCCGCCCGGCCCGACGGGACCATCGCCGCGTTCGACACGTACTTCGGGTACTTCGTGGGGGCGATCGCCGTGCGCGACCCGATCATCGGGCCGCTGCGCGTGGCGCGCAACGCCGCGGGGCAGCAGCTGCTGTTCGGGGTGACGGCCACCGGCGTGGTCATGGTGACCATCCCGCCGATCAGCAACCCCGCGCCCACCCCCCCGTTCGCGGGGAGCCCGTGAGCGCGGCCCCGCAGGCGTCCGGCACCCCGAGCCCGACGAGAGTCGGGCTCGCGTGCTATTGTGGAGAAAGACAACTGCTTCACCGCGCAGAACGCAGAGCGCGCGGAGACAACACCATCATGAATAACATGCTTGACTCTGCGTCCTCTGCGTTCTCCGCGGTGAAAGAATTGGTATGACGTTTCGTTTCACGACGGCTGGCGAGTCCCACGGACGCGGCCTGGTCGCGATCCTCGAGGGCATGCCGGCCGGGCTGCCCGTGGCGGCCGAGCGGGTGAACGCCGAGCTCGTGCGCCGCATGGGCGGCTACGGCCGCGGCGCCCGCATGAAGATCGAGGCCGACCGCATCGAATGGCTGGCCGGCGTGCGGGCCGGCGAGACGCTGGGCTCGCCCATCGCCATGCTGATCTGGAACCGGGACTGGGAGAACTGGCAGGACGTCATGGCGCCCGAGGCCGACGCGCCGGGCGGCCGGCGGCGCCGCCAGGTGACCCGCCCCCGCCCCGGCCACGCGGATCTCGTGGGCGTGCTCAAGTACGACCGCACGGACGCGCGCGACATCCTGGAGCGCGCCAGCGCCCGCGAGACCGTGGCCCGCACCGCCTGCGGGGCCGTGTGCAAACTCCTGCTCGAGCAGTTCGGGATCGAGATCGGGTCGCACGTGGTGGAGCTTGGCGGGGTTCGCGCCGCCGACCGGTCGCCGCTCCCCGCTCCGCTGAACGCCGCCTCGGACGCGAGCCCGGTGCGCTGTCTCGATTCCGCAGCGGAAAAGGAGATGATCGCGGCGATCGACGCGGCGCAGGCCGCGGGGGACACGCTGGGCGGTGTGGTGGAGGTCGTCGCGCTGGGCCTGCCCGTCGGCCTGGGCTCGCACGTCTCGTGGGACCGCAAGCTCGACGGCCGCATCGCCCAGGCCATGATGTCCATCCCCGCCGTCAAGGGCGTGGAGCTGGGCCTGGGCTTCGAGGCGGCGCGCCGCCAGGGCTCCGAGGTGCACGACGAGATCCTGCCGGGGCTGGCGCGCGCGACCAACCGCGCCGGCGGCACCGAGGGCGGCATGACCACCGGGGAAGCGCTGGTGGTGCGGGTCGCCATGAAACCCATCTCCACGCTCATGGCGCCGCTGCGGACCGTGGACCTGGCCGGCGGCGGGCCGGCGCAGGCGCAGTCGGAGCGCTCGGACGTCACGGCCGTCCCCGCGATGGGCGTGATCGCCGAGGCGATGGCGTCGCTGGTGCTGGCCCAGGCGCTGATCGAGAAGTTCGGCGGCGACGCGCTGAGCGAGATGACGCGCAACTTGGAGGGGTATCAGGCGCAGGTGCGCGCGCACACCCCCAAGGGAGCCGCCTCGTGAGGAAGCACATCGTGCTGATCGGCCTGCCGGGGTCGGGCAAGACGGCGGTGGGCCGGCTCGTGGCCGAGGGCCTGCAGGCGGGGTTCGTGGATGTGGACGAGATCCTGGTGCGCAAGGAGGCGAAGCCGATCGTCCTGATCTTCGCCGAAAAGGGGGAAGCCGCGTTCCGCGACATGGAGAAGAAGGAGGTCGAGGCGGCGCTGGAGCGCGAGCCGTCGGTCATCGCGCCGGGCGGCGGCTGGGCCGTGCAGCCGGGCAACCTCGACTCGGCGCGCGCCCGCTGCTGGATCGTGTACCTGAAGGCGCGCGCCGAGACCGCGGTCCAGCGCGCCGGCCCCGAGGGAACCCGCCCGGCGTTATTGGGAGAGGATCCCGTGGCGCGGATGCGCGCCCTGTTGAAGGAGCGCGAGGCGCTGTACGTCACCGCCGACGCGCAAGTGGATACCGAGCGCCGCACGGCGGAACAGGTGGCGGCCGAGGTGCTCAGACTTGCGCGCGGCGCGGCGGGGTGGTAAAGATGCCGGTTCCGTCGGTTGACGAAAGGTTGATGCGTGGCGGCTAAGAAGGAACGCGTGAAGCGCAAGGGCGGCAAGCAGCTCGTCGTCGTGGAGTCGCCGGCCAAGGCGAGGACCATCGGCAAGTACCTCGGCCGCGGCTACGACGTGAAGGCGACCGTGGGACACGTGCGCGATCTGCCCAAGCGCGAGCTGGGCGTGGACGTCGAGCACGGCTTCACGCCCAAGTACGTCACCATCAAAGAGAAGTCCAAGACCCTCACCGAGATCAAGAAGGCGGCCAAGACGGCGGCGCGCGTGCTGATCGCCACCGACCCCGACCGCGAGGGCGAGGCGATCGCCTGGCACGTGGCCGAGCAGATCGGCGACGGCGACCGCGTGCGCCGCGTGCTATTCCACGAGATCACCAAGGACGGCGTCGCGCAGGGGCTGGCCAATCCGCTGGACATCGACCAGCGCAAGGTCGACGCACAGCAGGCGCGCCGCATCCTGGACCGCCTGGTGGGCTACAAGGCCTCGCCCCTCCTGTGGAAGAGCATCAAGACGGGCCTCTCGGCCGGCCGGGTGCAGACCGTGGCGCTGCGGCTCATCTGCGAGCGCGAGGAGGAGATCCGCAAGTTCGTGCCGCGGGAGTACTGGACCATCGAGGCCGAGCTGGAGAAAGACGGCCCGGCGTTCCAGGCGCGGCTGCACAAGCTGGACGGCCACAAGCCCGAGATCCGCACGGCCGACGTGGCCGAGGCGCTGGTGGGGGAGATCCGGAAGCTCCCGTTCGTCGTCACCCAGCTCTCGAAGAAGGAACGCCGGCGCAACGCGCCCGCCCCGTTCACGACGAGCACGCTGCAGCAGGAGGCCGCCAAGCAGCTGGGGTTCTCGGCGCGGCGCACCATGCGCGCCGCCCAGGCGCTGTACGAGGGCGTGGAGCTGGGGGACGAGGGACCCGTCGGGCTCATCACCTACATGCGCACCGACTCCACGCGCGTGGCCGACGGCGCCATCACCCAGGCGCGCGACTACATCCGCGAGCAATTCGACCGCCGCTACCTGCCCGACACCCCCAACGCGCACCGCGGCAAGGGGGGCTCGCGCGTGCAGGACGCCCACGAGGCCGTGCGGCCCACGGACGTGACGCGGCGGCCGGAGGCGCTGAAGCGCCGGCTGCCGCCCGACCTGTTCAAGCTGTACCAGCTCATCTGGCGGCGCTTCCTCGCCTCGCAGATGACCCCCGAGGTGTACGAGCTCACCACGGTGGACTTCGACCTGGGCCGGTTCCTGTTCCGGGCCACGGGGTCGCGGGTGCTGTTCGACGGCTACCGCGTGCTGTACCACGAGGGTCACGAGACCGAGGAGGGCAAGAGCCCGGACGAGCTCGGGCCCATCCCGGCGCTGGCCGAGGGCGACCGCGTGACGGTGCGCGCGATCACGCCGAGCCAGCACTTCACCGAGCCGCCGCCGCGCTACAGCGAGGCCAGCCTGGTGAAGAAGCTCGAGGAGCTCGGGATCGGCCGGCCGTCCACCTACGCCAGCATCATCTCGACCCTGCGCGACCGGTGGTATGCCACCACCAAGGACCGGCGCTTCGCGCCCACGCCGCAGGGCGAGGTCGTGTGGAGCGTCATGCGGCGCTGCTTCCCCGAGGTGTTCGAGGTCGGGTTCACCGCGCAGATGGAGACCGAGCTCGACAAGGTGGAGGAAGGCGACCTGGGGTGGCAGCGGGTGCTGGAGGACTTCTGGGGGCCGTTCTCGCGCCAGCTCGCCGCCGTGAACGTGGAGGCGATCATCCACGACGTCCACGACCTGTCGGAACTGCACAAGGAAAAGTGTCCCGAGTGCGGCTCCGGGCTCGTGGTGAAGAGCGGGCGGTTCGGTCCCTACATCGCGTGCGAGCGCTATCCCGACGGGTGCTCGTTCTCGCGCTCGCTCAAGAAGAACAAGGTGCCCGACCGGCCCACCGACGAGACGTGCCCGAAGTGCGGCGCGCCCCTGGTCATCAAGACCGGCCGGTACGGCGAGTTCATGGCGTGCACGCAGTATCCCAAGTGCAAGCACACCCAGCCGGTCCCGCTCGGCATCAAGTGCCCCAAGTGCGGGGAGGGCGACATCGCGGAGCGCCGGACGCGGCGCGGGCGCAACTTCTGGGGCTGCCTGCGCTACCCGGACTGCGACTATTCCACCTGGACCCAGCCCGTGGCCGTGGCCTGTCCGGCGTGCGGCTTCGTGGGCATGGAGCAGCGCCAGACCAAGGCGGCGGGAGTCACGCGGAAGTGCATGAAGTGCGGGCACGAGGCGAGCGTCGACGAGCCCTCGCCGACGGAGCCGGTGACGGCCTGAGCGCGACCGTGGTGGGCGGCGGGCTCGCCGGGTGCGAGGCCGCCTGGGCGCTGGCCGAGCGCGGCGTGCGCGTCACCGTGCGCGAGATGCGGCCGGTGCGGAGGACGGCGGCGCATCAGACGGAGCGCCTGGCCGAGCTGGTCTGCAGCAACACCTTCAAGTCCACCGAGCTCGGCAACGCCCACGGCCTGCTCAAAGCCGAGATGCGGCGCCTCGGCAGCCTGGTGCTCGCGGCCGCCGATGCGGCGCGCGTCCCGGGCGGCGCGGCGCTGGCCGTGGACCGGGTGGCGTTCGCCGAGGAGGTCCAGCGCCGCGTCCTGGCGCACCCCAACAT
>JBOHSV010000113.1:0-8999 GCA_050921735.1 Gemmatimonadales bacterium
GCCCGTCACGGCACGCCCGCCTCGGCGAGACGGTGCGCCGCGGTCGAGCCGGCCGGGCCGGCGCCCACGATGGCGACGTCGAAGCGCTCCACGTAGCTTGAAGATATGGCGCTCTTTCTGGTTCGTCTGGCGTCCGAGATCGCGACCAAGGCCCGCGGCACGCGCCGGCGCTTCCAGCAGCGGCTGGTACGCAACATCCGCGACGCGCTCCGCGCCGCCGGCATCGAGGCCTCGGTCGAGGACTGCTGGAGCCGGCTGTACGTCGAGACGGGGGACCGCTCGGCGGGCGGCCGGGTGGCGGCGGTGTTCGGCGTGGGCTCGGTGTCCGAGGTCGAGGCCCGGATCCCCGCCGATCTCGGGGAGATCGTGCGGATCGGCGAGGCGCTGTATGCCGACCGGGTGCGCGGCCGCACCTTCGCCGTGCGGTCGCACCGGGCCGGGCGGTTTCCGTTCGGCACGCAGGACGTGCGCGTCCAACTGGGCGCCGCGCTCGACCGCCATGGGGACGTGGATCTCGACCATCCCGAGGTCACCGTGACCGTGGAGCTGCGGGAGCGTGAGGCCTTCCTCTATAGCGGCCGCATCCCGGGGGCGGGCGGCCTGCCGCTGGGCGTAGAGGGAAAGGCGGTGGCGCTGATCTCCGGGGGGTTTGACTCGCCGGTGGCCGCGTGGCTGATGCTCAAGCGGGGGATCGCGCTCGAGTACGTGTTCTGCAATCTGGGCGGCGCCGCCTACGAGCGTTCGGTGCTGGGCGTGGTCAAGGTGCTTGCCGACCAGTGGAGCTTCGGCGAGCGGCCGGTGATCCACGTCGTGGATTTCGAGCGGCCGCTCGAGGAGCTGCGCCGCACCGTCCAGCCACGCTACTGGCAGGTGGTGTTGAAGCGTCTCATGTATCGCGCGGCGGCGGCCGTGGCGGGCGCGGTGCGCGCCGAGGCGATCGTGACCGGGGAAGCGGTGGGGCAGGTGTCGTCGCAGACGCTCGGCAATCTCGCGGCGATCAGCGACGCGGTGACGCTGCCGCTGTTCCGGCCCCTGTTGGGGCTCGACAAGAACGAGATCATCCAGCGGGCCGAGCGGATCGGCACGGCGGCGCTCTCGGCGCAGATTCGCGAGTACTGCGACATCGCGCAGGCCCGGCCGGTGACCCACGCCAGCCCGCGGGCGGCGCGCGGTGAGGAGTCGAAGATGGATCTCGGGGCGCTCGATGAGGCGGTGGCCGCCCGCAAGGTGGTGGACCTGCGGTCGCTCCAGGCGGTGGACCTCGTCGCGCCGTATCTGTTCGCCGAGGAGGTTCCGGACGAGGCGATCGTGATCGACTGCCGGGAGCCGCAGCATTACGGGGCGTGGCACTACCCCGGCGCCGAGCGCCGTGATCTCGGCGATCTGGCCGCGCAGTTCAAGCAGCTCGACAAGACGCGGCGCTACGTGCTGTACTGCTCCTTCGGGGTGCAGTCGGCCTACCTGGCCGAGGCGATGCAGCGGGCGGGGTACGAGGCGTATTCGTTCAAGGGGGGCGTGCGGGAGCTGAAGCGGTACCTCAGCGCTCGGCCCGCGGCGGCTCGATCCGGGCTTGATTCGCCCGCTCCGCCAGCACCCGTTCGGTGAAGTCCATTCGTTCGTGCAGCTGCTCGATCCGCGTCGTGAGGTCGTCGTACATCTCCTGCACCTCGGCCCGCAGCTCCTTCACCTCCCCGCTGGACTCGCGCTCCCGGCCGTGCTTCGCCGAGTAATGGAGCTTGAGCCAGTAGCAGGTCACCGCCGCTACCGACACCGCGGTCCACGAAAGCCAGATTTCCATACCGGTCAGGACGACCCGCCGCCCTGGGAGGTTTCAGTCCGCACCAAAAATCTTCTCGCCGTCGAACCGCCCATTCTCGATGAACACCTCCGACGTCGCTCGCCCCGACGTGATGCTGCCGGCCATGTGGACGCCCGGGACGTTTGTTTGCAGTGTCGCGGGATCGAGGGCGGGCCGCAGCGTCTCCGCATCGAGCGCGATGCCGATACGCCGGAACAGGTCGAAGTCCGGGTGGAAACCGGTGAGCGCGTACACCCGGTCCACCGCGAGCGCCTCCTCGCGGCCGCCGGCGTGCCGCACGGTGACCGTGCGCGGGTCGATCCGCACGACCTGCGCGCCCAGGCGGGCCGCGATCTCGGCGTCCCGGATCCTGTTCTCGATGTCCGGCTTGAGCCAGTACTTCACGCTCTCCTTGAAGGCGGCGCCGCGGTAGACCAGCGTCACCCGCGCGCCCGCGCGGAACAGCTCGAGCGCCGCTTCGACCGCCGAGTTCTTGCCGCCGATCACGACCACGTCGAGCCCGAAACTCCGGTGCGGCTCGTCGAAGTAGTGGCTCACGTGCGGCAGGTCTTCGCCCGGCACGCGTAGGGGATTGGGGTGGTCGAAATACCCGGTGGCGAGCACGAGCTTGCGGCACGACCACGTCTCGGCGCCGAGCCGGGTCTCGACCTGGCAGCGAATCTCGCCGTCGCTCCGCTCCGCGCCGATGAGCCGCGTGTACGGCCGTACGCGCACACCGTCCGCGCGCACCACACCGCGATAGTACTTCAGCGCCTCCTCGCGCACGGGCTTCTGCCCGGCGCACACCAGGGGGTGGCCCCCGATCTCCAGGCGGTCGGCCGTGGTGAAGAACGTCATGCCCACCGGGTACCGCACGATCGAGTTCACCACGGCGCCGGCATCGACCACGAGCGGATCGAGTCCCCGCCGCCGGGCCGAGACGGCGCAGGCCAGCCCGATGGGCCCGGCGCCAACGATGAGGGTGTCTTCACGCATTCAGCAGCGCCTTGAACTCCCGCGCGAGCGCCGGCCCCTTGCCCGATTCCTCGTGCTTGAAGAAGACGAATGCGTCCTTCCAGCCGACGCCCAGCTCCTTCACCTTCTGCGCCCAGGCGGCCAGATCGTCGCTCCCATACCCCTCGTCCCGCAACCTGAGATAACCGAAATCCGCCGTGGCCTCGAGCGGCGTCGTCCCGTCCTCCGTGTCCGCCACGCACAGTCCCACATTCCGCGAGCGCAGCAGCTCGTAGGTGTCGGGCGTGAACCAGGACGCGTTGCGGAACTCGAACACGCAGCGCACCTCCTGGTCCAGGAGCGTGAGGAACGCGCGCAGGCGGTCGAGGTCCTGCTTGAAGTTGGGCGGGAGCTGGAACAGCAGGGGGCCGAGCCGCGGGCCGAGCTGCAGCGCGGTGGTGCAGAGGTAGCTGACCGAATCCACCACGTCCACGAGCCGCGCGAAGTGCGTGATCTTCTGCGACGCCTTGAGCACGAAAGTGAATTCTTCGGGAACGGCGCCGGCCCAGCCCGCGATCGTCTTGGCGGTGGGCATCCGGTAGAACGTGTTGTTGATCTCGACGGTGTCGAACCGGCCGGCGTAATAGGCGAGCATGTCGTCCGCGGGCAGGTCCTCGGGGTAGAACGTGCCCTTCCATTCCTTGTAGGCGTAGCCGCTAGTGCCGACGCGAACGCGCATTCAGCGCGGCAGGGGGATGCGGAACAGCCACACCGGTGGTGCTTCAGGCGGGAAGGGGGGGCCGCCGTTGGGCTCACCGGGATTATTGGACGCGCGGATTACGATCACCGCCACAGTGGCCGCGGCCACGCCGGCCGCCAGGGCGACCGTGCGGAATCGGTCGAGCCGTTTCACTTCCATGCGCAGGACATCCTTCTGCGCCAGCTCGATCCGCTGGTACAGGGGTCGGCCGTACTCGTCCTGCGTCGTGCGGACCTCGAAGAGGGCCCGGTCACCGTTGCGCTCGACCAGCCCCCCCTCCAGCCGATCCATGCGGAGGCGCAGGCTGTCCTCCAGGCGGATGCGCGCTTCGGTCGAAAGCAGCCCGCGCACCTGCTCACCGACCGGCGCCGCGTCCCATGCGCTCAACCGGTAGGTGTAGCAGGCGGAGCACAACACGGCGGCGCCGAGCGTGGCCACGAGGTGGTTCACGGAGCGTAAGATGCGGCGGGACGCGGGTGGAACGGAAGGACCGGCAGGGCTGCCGGGGCGCCTTGGAGTCACCCCGGCGGCCGCGGTCTCTACAGGTTCGGGTTCGTATCGTGCTCGTTCTGGCCGATCGGGAAGCAAAGCGAGCGCGCCGTCGGTGTCGTCATGTTCTCCAGTGGCACCGGGCTCAGGGGATCGCTGGTGTTCAGGCGATACAGCCCGTCGGGATAGCTGCCCGGCACGGCATTCACGATCCAGCGCCGCAGATCACCCAGCCGCCGCGCTTCGAGCCACAGCTCCACCCCGCGCTCGACCTTGAGGATCGACCACGCCGAGTCGATGGCCACGCCGTTGTCGTAGATGGGAAGTCCGAGGTCGGTCCGCCGCAGGTTGATGAGGTCGACCGCGGGGCCCGGGTTGCCGGCGACGAGCTGCCGCTCGGCCTCGACGAGGCGCATCTCCCACCCGCTTGACAGGTTGATCGGCGAGTTGCGGGCATCGTGCTTCGCCTCGGGCCAGAACGGCACTTGGCCGCCGAACCGGGCGACGGCGGCGTCGCCCAGCAGATCCGTCGAGTCCCACGCGGCCCGCACGTCGGGCGTTCCGGCCGCACGGGTGGCCCGATAGTACCCTTCGAAGTACGTGCTCCACTGGGTGTGGGCCCGGTAAGGCGAGTCGCCACGTGCCCAGTAGATGTAGTTGTACTGGTTCTGGTCCTGGGCCGAGAACGGCAGCCGGAAGGCGAAGGTGTCCGGGATGGCGGCTGCATCGGCCGCGGCGTCGTCCCACATCGTCGTGCCGCCGACCCCCCAGGCCGCGAGGTCGAGGCGCACCGAGGCCCGCGCGGCCTGGGCCGCCCGGATGATGCGCTCCCGGACGGTGTCCGGCGTGACGCCGGCGGCAATCTGAATGGCGTCGGTGAAGTGCTGCTCGGCGCGGAGGAAGTAGTCCGTGTGCGCCGTCGAGTCTCCCGGGGAGACGCTCCCATCGGGGTTGTCGAAGGGGAGGACCGCACCGCAGAAGGTCTCGCCCAGGAGGCGATGGGCGTAGCCCGCGTAGAGCTTGGCCTCCGAGCGCTGCCGTGGGGTCGCGGCGGCGTCGGGGTCCGCGGCCGCGATCGCGTCGAACCGCCGGATCGCGTCTTCGGCCACGAAGCGTGCCAGGTTGGCGGCCGACCACTCGGCATTCGACAACTCCGGCGTCATGGTCCCCGCCTGGATGACGGTCGGGATCCCGAAGCTCCCCGTCGAGCCGGCAGGGTTGATCTCGAACGACAGTGCCGCACCCCAGTAGGCAATCGTCCCGCCGAAGCCGGCGTCCGAGCCGTACGCCCGGGCGAGGGCGAGTCGCCCGCCCGTCACGATGGCGTCGTACGCCAGCGGCGTATTGAGGTCCTCGTCTGGGACGGGGCCGGGGTTCGTGACCGTCGTGTCGCACGCGGCGAGGAGAATCGCCGCTGCGGCCAACACGCGCGAGCATGGGCGAATGTTGCGCATGGCTCCCTCCTCAGAAGGTGATCCGCAACGACGCCGTGAAGATCGCCGGCGGCGGAATGTGTTCGCTGATGTTCCGGTTCTGTTCGTCCAGGCTGTCGCGACCCGTCATCTCCGGGTCGAACATGCGCAGATCGGAATTCGTCCACCGGACCCAGTTCTGGGCGGTGAGGGTCAGCGTGGCCGCGCTGGCCCGCCGGATGAAGGATCCGACGGGGACCGACAGCGTGACGTCGCGGAGCTTGAAGAAGTCCTGCGGTTCCCACAGCACGTCGTCCTGGAGCTGGGCCGGGATGCACTCCAGGCGCTCACGCGCCGTGAGCTCGTCTTCGGTCCCGCCGCCCTCGAGGATGAGATGCGCGCGCCGGCAGGTGGGCCAGCGGACCGAGCGCTGCAGCGCGTTGGCGGACGAGCCCTGGTAGATCCAGGCCCCGCCCTGGTACTCCCCGCGTCCGGAGAGCGTGATCCCCTTCGGCAGCCGCAGCGTGGCGCTCGGCCCCCAGATGAACGTGGGCTGCTGCGGCCCGAAGATGTGCTGGCCGTCGATGGCGCACGAGGAGCGACAGAGGGTGTCCGGGTCGGCGAGCGCGTCGGGATTGTAGATCTTGGTGCCCTTGGCGCCCATGATCGGGAACCCTTCTTCCATCCAGCCGCCGCCGGCGGCGAAGGGCGGCGCTCCACCGAGGTCCACGACGAGGGTCTTGCTGGTGTAAAAGGTCATGCCCAGATCGAGGCCCCAGGCGTCCGCCTGAAAGATCGTGCCGCGGATCGCGGCCTCGATGCCGGTGTTTCGCATGGTGCCCACGTTGGCCAGCTGGGAGGCGAGGAACCCCCCGGACGGGATCTGGCGCACCGGAAACAGCGCGTCCGTGGTCTGCTGGTGGTACCACGTGAACTCCGCCGAGACGCGGTTGTCGAAGAACGCGCCGTCGAACCCGAGCTCGATCTCGCGCGTCCGCTCCGGCCCCAGATCCGAATTGCCGACGTTGCCGGGGAGGAAGGCCGACTGCCCCGCGGATACGGCCGGGTCCCAGGTCTTGACCGCATCGAACGCGCCGGGGGCGCGGCCGGACCAGCCCAGGGCCGCGCGGAGCTTCATCTCACCCCACGTGCTCGGCCACCACGACTCCTCCGAGATCACGTAGGACACGCTGGCTTTGGGATACGTCTGGATGCCGAAGTCCTTCCCGAACGCGCTGTTCCCGTCGAACCGCGCCCCCACGGTGAGGAAGTAACGGTCCCGGAGCTTGAACACGTTCTGGAAGAATAAACCGGCGTTCACCACGCGGATGCGGCGCTCCCGCGCGAGGAACGTCGCCGCGTTGGTGACGGTCGGCTCGCCCGGGCCGGGGAAGTCACTCCCGAAGGCGAACGTGCTGACTTCCTCCGTCGTGATGCTCTGGCCGCCGAACGAGAATGTGGAGGCGAGGGCCGGCGTCAGCCGGAAGTCCAGGTTCCCCACGTAATCCGCGGTCAGGGTCACGTACTTGTTCTGCTCGTCGAACAGTCGCCCCTTCGGATAGCTCACGAATCCGAACGGCCGGAGGTTGCGGTTCTCCTGACTCGCGAGGTCGAGGCCCAGCGTGAAGCGGTTGCTGAAGGATGGTGTGGGCGTGTAGTAGACGGACGCGCCCGTAATGAGCCGGTCGATCTCTGCGGTGATGCTCTGGTTCAGGAGCGAATCGAGCACGAACGGGTTCGGACTGGAGCGGTAGTTCTGCTCCGCGCGATACACGTTGAGCATCAGGCCTTGCGCGTTGTTCCCCGATGGCGTGTTCCGCACGTTGAAGTTCGAGTACGCCGTGTTCCAATCGACCCGGATCCGGTCGGAAATGTCGACGCTGAAATTGCCGCGCGTGACGATCCTCTCCTCGTTATCCTGAGGCAGGACGCCGTCGTAGTCTTCCCACGACGCCGAGAGGAAGTAGCGGAAGGCATCGAAGCCGCCGTTGACCGAGCCGACCAGCTTCTGCCGGTACCCGCTCCGCAGCCAGGAGCAGGTCGGGAACGTGTCGCTCGGCTGGAAGTTCGCGCCCGCCGCGGCCACCCGTTCCCGGCAGGAACCCAGCGCCTGGCTCTGGCCGGTCATCTGCAGCTGGTTGTTCGCGTCCAGCGTCACGGTGTCCGGCGGCGTCAGGTTGACGTACGGGTTCCAGTCGGTGCCAAAGGGTCGGAGGTTGGCGAAGCCCTGGTCGATCTGCAGGCTCCACTGCGGCGCGCCCCGGCTGCCGCGCTTGGTGAAAATCTGGATGACGCCGGCGGCCGCCTCCGTGCCGTACAGCGTGCTCGCGGCCGAGCCCTTGAGAATCTCGATCCGCTCGATATCGGCCGGGTTGATGTCGTTCAACGGGCTCGATTGCACGTTCGTCGA
This sequence comes from Gemmatimonadales bacterium, assembly GCA_050921735.1. GTDB lineage: Bacteria > Gemmatimonadota > Gemmatimonadetes > Gemmatimonadales > GWC2-71-9 > DATLXT01. The sequence goes on from JBOHSV010000113.1 coordinate 7,824, forward strand.
GCGCCCCTCGAAATCGACGCCCGGCGCGGGGCGATTCCGGCGGTATCCCTCGCTGCGCACGCGGATGCCGTCCACGTACACGATGGGCTGGTTGCTCTGGCTCACGCTCACGGCGCCGCGCAAGCGGATCTGCGCGCCCGCGCCCGCCGACCCCGTGCTCTGGAGCACCGAGACGCCCAGGGCCCGGCCCTGGAGCAGCTGATCCATGCTGGCGGGCGGGTCGCGCACGTCGCGAGAGAGATCGATGGATTCGATCGAATTCCCGATCTCGCGCAGCCGCGCCTGCCCGGGGGTGCCGGTCACGACCACGGCGTCGAGCTCGAGCACGCTCGCCACGAGCTCGGCGTTGGCCGACGCCGTGGCGCCGGGGTCCACGCCGACGCGCAGCAGGAGCGCCTTGAAGCCGATTGCCGTGATCCGAAGCTGGTGCTGACCCGCGGGGAGGTTCGCCAGCATGTAGCGTCCCTCGGCGTCGGTGCGCGTGCCGAGGCTGGTGCCCACGACCGTGACCTGCGCGCCCGCGATCGGGGCGCCTGTGGAGGCGGCGGTAACGCGCCCCTCCACCGTTCCCGTTTGCGCGGGCGCGGGACGCGGCGCGAAGGTCAATGCCGCGGCGGCGAATCCAACGACCAAGAGAGGCGACGGGTATCGCGAATACCACCGGAGCCGTGACATAAGGGCGCTCCTTCTTTTATTGAGACGGCGAACCTCTCGGGCGGGGCCTTTACAGGCTCAAGAGGCAGCGCGCGGCGGGGGCTGTCAAGGCGCAAGCCGGCGGTAGGCGCCCAGGTGTCGGAGCGCCGCCGCCTTCTTCCCGGCCTTCTCGTACAGCCGCGCCAGGTTGTAATGCGCGTCGGCCAGGCGCCGATCGATCTGAATCGCGCGGCGGTAGGCCTCGACCGCGTCGCCCGGGCGGCCCAGGTCCTCGAGCGCGATGCCGAGATCGAACGCGGCCGTGGCGTGCTCGGGCTCGGCCGCCAGGGCCTGGCGATAATGCCGCTCCGCCTCGACCACGAGCCCCTCCTCGTGCAGCAGCCGGCCGAGGTTGACGTGGGCGTCCGCGTGGTGCGCGTCGAGCTCGAGCGCGCGGCGGTATGCGTCGCGGGCTTCGTCGGGCTCGACGGCCTCGAGGTCGAGCCCCAGGGCGTACCAGTCCTCGGCGTCGAGCCCCTGCTC
>JBOHSV010000114.1:0-3129 GCA_050921735.1 Gemmatimonadales bacterium
GGCCGCGGGCCGGCCGCCGCGCGGCTTCGCGGGCGCCATCGAGGCCATGGCGCTGTACATCCGGCAGGAGGTGATCCTGCCGACCATCGGGCCGCACGGCGAGGGGTACGTGCCGTACCTCTTGACCGTGTTCTTCTACATCCTCACGTGCAACCTGCTGGGCCTGCTGCCGTGGGGCGCCACCGCGACCGGCAACATCTCCGTCACGGCCGCGCTGGCGCTGGTGTCGCTCGTCGTGATCGAGGTGTCCGGCATGCGGACGCTGGGGCTCCGGGGCTACCTGGGGACCATCTTCTACGTGCCGCACGGGCTGCCCACCCTGCTCAAGCCGGTGATGCTCGTGATCATGACGCCGATCGAGATCATCGGGAAGCTGGCCAAGCCGTTCGCGCTGGCGGTTCGTCTCTTCGCCAACATGACCGCCGGGCACGTGGTGGTGCTGGCGCTCATCGGGCTGACGTTCTTCTTCCAGAGCGTGCTGGTGGGCGTGGCGGCCTCCGCCATGGCGACCGGCATCATGCTGCTCGAGCTGTTCGTCGCGTTCCTGCAAGCCCTCGTGTTCACGCTGCTCACCAGCGTGTTCATCGGGCTGATGCGGGCGGAGCACTAACGTACACCGTGGAGTGAGGACCCATGCTGAACTTGCTTGCGCTGCTGCAGGAGCCCGCCGTGGTCGAGAACGTCGGCAAGGGCTACGCTCTGATCGGGGCCGGGCTCGCGGCCGGGCTCGCGGTGCTGGGGGCCGGGGTGGGGATCGGCCGCATCGGCGGCTCGGCGGTCGAGGGGATGGCGCGCCAGCCGGAGAACACGGGCCGGATCCAGATCGCGATGATCATCGCGGCCGCGCTGATCGAAGGCGTGGCGCTATTCGCCGCGGTGGTGGCGTTCGTGATTCAGGGGAAGATCACGTTCTGAGAGGCGCTATGACGACGTCGCTCGTGCCGGCCCTGGCCGCCGAGGAAACGGGCGGCGGGGGTTTGCTCACGGTGGACGGCGGGCTGGTCTTCTGGACCCTCGTCGTGTTCGGCCTGCTGTTCTACGTCCTGAAGCGGTACGCCTGGCCGGAGCTGCTGGCGGCGGTGGAGGCGCGCGAGAAGCGGCTCCAGCAGATGCTGGACGAGGCCGAGAAGAACCGGGCCGAGTCGGCACAGTTGCTGGAAGAGCACAAGCGGCTGCTCGCCAGCGCGCGGGGCGAGGCGCAGGAGCTGATCGGGCGGGCCAAGCAGGTGGCGGAGAAGGAGCGGGAGGCCCTGCTGGCGCGGGCGCGCGAGGAGCAGGAGGAGCTGCTGGCCCGCGCGCGCCGGGAAATCGGCGAGGAGAAGCAGAAGGCCCTGCTCGACCTGCGGCGCGAGGCGGTGGACCTGGCGCTCGCCGCCGCCGCCAAGCTCATCGAGCAGAAGCTCGACGAGGAGGCGAATCGCAAGCTCGTGACGGAGTACCTCGCCACGCTGGAGCGGTCGCGGTGAGACACGCCGTCATCGCGAAGAACTACGCCGAGGCGCTGCTCGCGGCGGCCGAGGCCAAGGACCAGGCCGAGCGGTTCGGCGAGCTGCTGGACGCGGTGGCCGGCGCGGTGCGGGCGGACGAGCGGATCGCGCTGGTGCTCGAGTCGCCGCGCGTCGCCAAGCCGGTGAAGGCCCGGATCCTGGCGGAGGCGCTCCAGGGCGCGGCGCCGCCCGAGCTGATCCGGTTTCTCCAGGCCGTCGTGCGGCGGGGGCGGCAGGGGATCCTGGGAGAGATCGCCCAGGCCTATGCGGGGCTCGTGGACCTGAAGCTGAATCGGGTGCACGCCGGGATTACGCTGCCGCACGAGCCCGACGGCGCGCTCCAGCGCCTCATCACCGAGCGTCTCGGCAAGGCGCTCGGGAAGGAAGTCCGGGCGCTGTTCCGCACGGAGCCGGCGATTCTGGGCGGGGTGGTGGTGCGGGTGGGGGACCGGATCTTCGACGGCTCGGTGCGGCGGCGAATGAACGCGCTGCGGCGGAGGATGTTGGGTGGGGAGTAGGGGCAGGCAAGCGGGCGGGCGGCCGCCATCCGACCGACCACCCGCCCATCCGCCCTACTTCATCTCCAACCTCACCCACCCGTTGGTCACGTTGTTCTTCCCCTTCACGAACCAGTTGAAACCCGGGTAGAGCTGCGGCACCACGGCGTCCTCCACCGCGTTCCCCACGAGCTCATCGTTGGTCTTGATCAGCCCCGCCAGCGCGACCCACAGCGCCTGCAGCGCGCGGGCCTTCGAGAACCGCTTGCGCCACACGTCGCTCGAATCGTTGCCCGCGGTGATCGCGTTGTACGCCGCGTCCACCGTCTTGAACACGTCCTCGATGTAGCTTCGCTGGCTCTTGATCACGCACGCCGTGTCGTCGTCCTCCACGAAGAACACCCGCAGGTTCTGGCCCGGATGCGCCGCGTTGTAGTTCGCGAGCTGCGTCCCGCTGAACAACAGCACGCTTCCGCTCCAGTCCCGGCCGTTCTGGTCGAACGCGTAGGGGCCGCCCGCGTGCTCGCCCGCGCACTGGTAGTCCACGAGCGAGTCGCTCTGGCCCTTCTGCCCCAGCATGTGCACCTCGAACTCGGGGTTGCCCTTGAGCCACCCCTCGAAGTCGTCCACGAAGTGCGCCTTGGTCATGTACAATCCGGGCGTCGGAGACGGCGGCACGTACCCGCCCCCGCCACCACCGTCGCACTCGAGCAGACAATAGACGAGGGGCTGAGGTGGCCGCTGGAAATCGGTCTCCGCGGGTACCACCGCGATGACCGGCGTCCGTGGCGGCTGCTCGGGCGACAGCACCGACCGTCGGCCCGCCACGTCGAACGCCACCGGCGCGTCGCCGTCTTGTTCGGCCGTGGCCACCAGGACTTGCTCGTCCCCCGTCCACGCCGCTCGATGCTCCGGCACCGGCAGGTAGATCTCGAGCACGCCGAGCGCCGCCGCCTCGCGCGCGACCTCCGCCTGTCCGAGACCGTTGGCGCGTGCGATGGCCGCGGCCACCCGGCCGCCCTCGGCCGCGAGCAGACGCTGGAAATGCAGCTTGTGCTCCGCGTAGGGCGATCCGTCGAGCGCCGCCTTGAGCTCGGCCCGGAACCCGGGCTCCGCCAGCGCGCGCGCGACGAGCCGCGCGAGGC